>NZ_JBSFNO010000018.1:0-159312 GCF_053981095.1 Nocardia sp. NPDC003693 | reverse complement strand
GGTGGGGGATTCGGAACCGCCACGAATGGCAAGGGTTATGCCGATCGTGGCGGTGATCGCGGTGAGCATACGGGGCGGGCGGCGGTTTCGTAATCAGTCGGGGTCGCGCGCCGAATCGTTCAGGGTCGCGACCTGAACCGTTCGGGGTCGTGCGACCCGCCCCGCATCGGGGCGGACCGGATCCGGGACAGCGGTTACGCCAGTTCCTGCTTCAGCTTCTCCAAGACCTCGGCCTGGATCTTCTTCAGTCCCAGCGGCGCGAAGATGCCCTCGAAGATGCCGCCGATGCCGCCGGCGCCCTTCCAGCTGGTGCGCACGGTGACCAGCGAACCACTGCCCTCGGGGGTGACGGTCCAGGTGGTGACCATGGAGGAGTTCGAATCACGTTCGGTCACCATGGAATCGGAGACCGTGATGGCCGCGCGCACGTTGCGCTGGCGCTTCTCGGTGGCCTGCAGCGTCCATTCCACGACGGTGCCCGCGCCCTTGCCGCCCTCGACCACCTTGTAGTCACGGTAGTGCGAGGAGAGGATGCGCGGCCGCACCGACTCGTAGTCGGCGATCGCGTCGAGCGTGCGCTTCGGATCCGCCGTGACGACGATCGAACTGGAGGCGCTGACCTGTCCCACCATGTGCTCCTTTGTGATTCCCGGCTGTGTGCCCTGGTGCCGCCCGGTCATGGTACGCCGGGCGGGGTTCCGGGTGGGTATCCGGATTGGAGACCGGTGAGCCGCTTCACGGGGCGGCGGTCAGCAGCAGACCGGTCACCGCCGCCCCGGTCGCCAGGACCGCCAGCGCGCATCCGGTGAGCACGAAGCGCCGCATGGGGATTCGCACGTCGTGGGTGCGGCAGAACTCCAGGCACAGCAGTGTCGCCAGCGAGGCCCACGGCGTCACCAGCGGACCGGCGTTGGTGCCGATCAGCAGCGCCAGCAGCCGATCGGTCTCCCCGGCGGGTATCACGGCCTCGCCCGCGGTGTAGGCGGGCAGGTTGTTCACCAGGTTGGACAGGCCCGCGCCCGCGGCCGCGGCCCGGAACGCGCCGAGCGCCCCGGTGTCGTCGCCGATCACCGCGCTCATCACCGTCGAGAGCCCGTACCGGCCGAGAGTGGGCACCACCAGGAACAGTCCGGCCACGAAGACCAGCAGCTGCCAGGGGAACAGCGACCACCGCAGGGCCGCGCGATCCAGGAATCCGAAGGCCGCCACCGCGATCAGCGCGGCGCCGCCGGCGGCGTACTCGACGTGCGCGCCCGCGAAGGGAATCGCGAGCACGAACAGCGCGCACGCGCCGCCGGTGACGTACAGCAGCACCCGTTCACGAGCGTCCGCCGGGGTCACCGGCTCCGGCACGACGTAGCGGTCCGCGCCGCGACGCGGCCGCCGCCAGTACCAGAGCCACAGGCAGATCATGGTGACGCTCACCGAAAGCAGCTGCGGCAGCCACATTCTCGCGCCGAAGTCGAGGGCGTGCAGGGCCACGCGGTCGGCGGCGAGCAGATTGGTGAGGTTGGAGACCGGCAGCAGCAGGCTCGCTGTGTTGGCCAGCCACAGCGTCGTCATGGCCAGCGGCACGGGTGCGATACGGGCCGGGATCGCCAGGGCCAGCATGACCGGGGTGAGCAGCACCGCGGTCGTATCGAGGTTGAGCACCGCGGTGGTGGTGGCCGCGAACAGCACGCACAGCAGGAACAGCGCGGCGTAGTTGCCGCCCGCGATGATCGCCAGCCGGTGCGCGATCACGTCGAAGACCTTGGCGCGCCGGGCCAACGCGGCCAGCACGATCACGCTGACCAGGAACAGCAGCAGCGGGGCGATGCGGGCCATGTTGTCGGCGGCTTCCGCGCGCGGCAGCAATCCCGTTGCCACGCAGAGCAATCCGAGGACCAGCAGACCGATTCGAACGCCGTCGAGGACGCTCACCCGGCGGCGGACAGCGGTGGACAGCCGCGCGAGAGCCGAATCCCGCGGCTCGGAATCGAGTTCTCGCATCGATCAATGCTGACATGGCGCATACGGCTGGGCAGCATGCCCGCGCCCGGTTATGCTTCGCCGCGATCCTGCATGACCGGATTGTCTGTTCTACGGGTTTTCTTCGAGGGGAATCGCTCCACCATGCACTCCGTTCGCCGCGTCAAGAGCGTGCTGTCCTGCGTTCTCTCCATCGTTCTCGGATGCGCCCTGCTGTTCGGCGGCGTGAGCACGCTGAGCGACGACGGCACGGTGAAGTGCGGCAGCCGGGTCATGTCCCCCGGCGACACCTGCGACACCACCCGTAAGGGGCGCACCACCACCCGCACGTACGAGGAACAGAAGGACAGCAACGGCTCCACCCCCTGGATCCTGTTCGGCCTCGGCGCCCTGCTGATCGCCGGCGGCGGCTTCATGCTGGTCCGCGAGATCCGCCGCGGCTCGGGCAACGGCCCCACTCCCCCGGCGGGCGGCGCGCCCGACCCGTACGCCCAGCCCTCCCCCTACGGTCAGCCCGGCCCGTACGGTCAGCCCAACCCGTACGGCGCGCCCGCACCGCAGGCGCCCGCGTACGCCCAGCAGCCCGCCTATGCCCAGCAGCCCGGCTACGGACAGCCCGCGCCCTACGGCGGCCAGCCCGGCTACGGTCAGCAACCCCAATACGGCGCACAACCGGGTTACGGCCAGGCCCAGCCCGGGTACCCCGCACCGCAGGGGTACCCGCCGGCCGGTCAGCCCTATGCCCCGGCGCCCGGCTACGGTCCGCCGCCCGGTCAGGCCCCGTCCCCGTACGGTCAGCAGCCGGGTTACCCCTACCGATAGGCCCGCGACCCGGCCCCGGACCGGGCCCTCCCGGGTACCCACACCCCGCTACCCGCGGCGCCATCACCACCAAAGCCGCACCGGCACACCGCAATCCTCAAGCAATTAGCCGAAGTAACTATTCTCACGGCGACGCCGGGAATAGACTCGAAGCGTGGCTGATCAGAGCCGCGACGACGCATGCTAACTGTGTGTGAAAAACCGCCCCGCCGGTGTGCTCTTGCTGGCCGTACCGGTCGGTGCACGCTAGCGTTCCGAGGGTGGCAGTGAGTCTGTTGGGGTTGGCTGGCCGCGCACCGGCCGCACGCGAATCAGGGTTCGCCGCGCATCGAGCCGGGGTCGAGAGACTACTGGCGTCCTACCGCGCCATCCCGCCCGATGCGAACATCCGGCTGGCCAAGAAGACCTCCAATCTCTTCCGCGCGCGAGCGAAGAACCCTGCGCCCGGGCTCGACGTCTCCGGCCTGACGCAGGTCATCGCGGTCGATCCGGAACAGCGCACGGCCGACGTGGCGGGCATGACCACCTACGAAGACCTGGTCGCGGTCACCCTGCAGTACGGGCTCGCGCCGCTGGTGGTCCCCCAGCTCAAAACCATCACCCTCGGCGGCGCGGTGACCGGGCTCGGCATCGAGTCCACCTCCTTCCGCAACGGGCTACCGCACGAATCGGTCCTGGAGATCGATGTGCTCACCGGGGCCGGCGAGATCGTGACCGCGACCCCGGACGGCGAGCACGCGGACCTGTTCCGCGGGTTCCCCAACTCCTACGGAACCCTCGGGTACTCCACCCGGCTGAAGATCGAGCTCGAACCGGTGAAACCGTATGTGGCACTGCGCCACATACGGTTTCATGATTTGCGGGAGCTGGAGGCCGCCATGGCGCGAATCGTCTCCGACCGCTCGTACGCCGGGGAGCAGGTCGACTACCTCGACGGCGTGGTGTTCACCGCCGCCGAGAGCTACCTCGTGCTCGGCCGCCAGACCGACGAACCCGGCCCGGTCAGCGACTACACCGGCATGGACATCTTCTACCGGTCCATCCAGCACGACTCCGATCGGCCGGCCCGCGATCGCCTCACGATCGCGGACTATCTCTGGCGCTGGGACACCGACTGGTTCTGGTGCTCGCGGGCGTTCGGGGCGCAGAACCCGAGGATCCGCCGCTTCTGGCCGCAGCGCTACCGGCGCAGCAGCTTCTACTGGAAGCTCATCGCCCTCGATCACCGGTACCACATCGGCGACAAACTCGAGGCGCGCCAGGGTAATCCGCCGCGCGAGCGGGTAGTGCAGGACATAGAGGTGCCCATCGAGCGCACCGCCGACTTCCTGGACTGGTTCTTGCGCGAGATACCCATCGAGCCGATCTGGCTGTGCCCCTTGCGATTGCGCGACGAGAACGGCCCCGAACGCCCCTGGCCGCTCTACCCGCTCGAACCCGGCCGCACCTACGTGAACATCGGGTTCTGGTCCGCCGTGCCCACCACGCCCGGGCAGCAGGACGGCGCCGCCAATCGTGCCATCGAGCGCAAGGTCTCCGAGCTCGACGGCCACAAATCGCTCTACTCGGATTCCTACTACGGACCCGAGGAGTTCGCCGAGCTGTACTACGGCGGCGGCACCTACGCCCGCCTCGCGAAGGACTACAACCCGGATCATCGACTACTCGACCTGTATTCGAAGGCGGTGCAACGCAAGTGACGACGTTCAAGGACCGTTCCGAGGTGTTCGCGGAGCTAGGTACCAAGCTCACGATCGCCGAGATATTCGAGTCGCTCATCGAGGGACCGATGCCCGTGCGCTTCACCGCGTACGACGGCAGCAGCACCGGACCGGCGAATTCCGAGTTCGGGCTCGAGATAGTCAATCCGCGCGGGGTGAACTACGTCGCCAACGCACCCGGCGATCTGGGTATGGCACGCGCCTACATCTCCGGTGACATGCGCATTCACGGCGCACATCCGGGCGACCCGTACGAGCTGCTCAAGGCCATGGCGAGCATGAAGTTCCGCCGCCCGACCGCCATGCAGCTGGTGGTCATCGCCCGCTCGCTCGGCTGGGAACTGCTCAAGCCGGTCGCCCCGCCGCCCCAGGAAACCCTGCCGCGCTGGCGGCGCATCGCCCTGGAAGGGCTGCGGCACTCCAAGACTCGCGACGCCGAGGCGATCCACCATCACTACGACGTCTCGAACACCTTCTACGAGTACGTACTCGGCGATTCGATGACCTACACGTGCGCGGTGTACGGGGACGAGGCGTGGAACCTCGAGCAGGCGCAGGAGAACAAGTACCGGCTCGTGTTCGACAAGCTGAACCTGAAGGTCGGCGACCGGCTCCTCGACATCGGTTGCGGCTGGGGCGGAATGGTGCGCTACGCCGCCAAGCGGGGCGTCCGCGTCATCGGCGCGACGCTCTCGGCCGAGCAGGCCGAATGGGCGCAGGCCAGGATCGCCGCGGAGGGCCTGTCCGGGCTGGCCGAGGTGCGGCACTCGGATTACCGCGACATCGCCGAGGATTCGTTCGACGCCGTGTCCTCCATCGGCCTGACCGAGCACATCGGCGTCCACAACTACCCCGCGTACTTCGAGTTCATCCAGTCCAAGCTGCGCGACGGCGGCCTGTTCCTGAACCACTGCATCACCCGCCCGGACAACAAGCACACCAGCAAGGCCGGGGATTTCATCGACCGGTACGTCTTCCCCGACGGCGAGCTCACCGGCTCGGGCCGCATCATCTCCGAGATCCAGAACGTGGGCCTCGAGGTGCTGCACGAGGAGAACCTGCGCCGCCACTACGCCCTGACCCTGGCCGAATGGTGCGACAACCTGGTGAAGAACTGGGACGCCGCGGTCGAGGAGGTCGGCGAGGGCACCGCCAAGGTGTGGGGCCTGTACATGGCGGGCTGTCAGCTCGGCTTCGAGCGCAACGTGGTGCAGCTGCACCAGGTCCTGGGCGTCAAGAACGGCCCGGACCAGGCCTGGACGGTCCCGCTGCGCCCGTGGTGGCAGCCCTAGCGCGGCTCAGACCAGGGATTCCAGGAAGCCCCGGGGCAACTCCTGCGGCTCGGAACCCCCGGTGCCCAACGGCATTTCGGTGCGCAGCGTGCGCAGCAGCCCGACCACGCCGGGGCCCGCGTCCAGCAGGGGCCGGGTCCAGCCGAGGTC
Source organism: Nocardia sp. NPDC003693 (assembly GCF_053981095.1). NCBI lineage: Bacteria > Bacillati > Actinomycetota > Actinomycetes > Mycobacteriales > Nocardiaceae > Nocardia > Nocardia sp. NPDC003693. The sequence goes on along the minus strand of NZ_JBSFNO010000018.1, from coordinate 153,356 downwards.
GGCGCAACGGATCACCACGGGCACCAGGACGCCGATGGCCTCGCCCTGCCAGCGGGCCGAGGCCAGGCACTCGGCGAGCAGCAGGGCCGCGTCGAGTTCGGCTCGGGGACGGTTCTTCTCGCGGGTGCGGGCGTGCAGGGCGCGGGCGCGTTTGACCGCGGTGTCGGCGTTGCCGAGCGGCGCCAGATCGTCGGCGGGGCCGCGATCCTCGCCGCGATAGTGGCGGGCCAGCAGGGCGCGGATCGTGGCGATCTCCTCGGCCTCGACGGCCAGGGCCGCGGCGCCGACGGGATGGTGAACGGGCCGGATCTGGGGGTCCGCGGCCGGGCCCGGGGTGAGCTGGTCGGCGGGCAGATCGAGCCGGAGACGTTCGGCCCGGATGTGCGCCGCCAGCCGGGTGAGCTTGCGCTCCAAGGCAATTCGCGCGCCCTCGTCCAGGCGCGCGGCGGCGGTGTCGGTGTCGCCCAGCACCGCCTTGACCCGCGCGCCCACCACGAAGGTGCTCACCAGGAAGTCGATGGGGCCGACCCGGGCCGAGAGCTGATGGCTCAGATCGAGCAGGCGTTCGGCACTCTCCAGATCGCCACGGCGGTAAGCCAATTCGCCGAGCAGCGCGCCCGCCACCCGGGCTGGATGTGAACGCGGGCCGGACCGATCGCGGGCTATCTGCCACGCCTGCTCGAAACACGCGGTGGCGGTAGGTATGTCGAGCTGCTCGTAGGCGGCGGCGCCGAGACCGCAGCGGCCGAACACCGCACCGAGCGGATCGCCGGACCGCGCGTGATACGGCTCGGCCCACTCCTGGGTGCTGCGCGCGCCGTCGAAATCGAACTCGCAGAGGCGCACGAACGAGGCCAGATTCGCGGCCGTCGACACCGTCCACGCGGGCAGCTCGTCGACCAGGCGCAGCGAATCGGTGAGTTGCTCCAGCACGCCGTCGGTGCGATCGCGCGCCACCTTGTCCGCGGCGGCCAGCACGGCGGCCTGGCAGCGCTGGATCACCGCCTCCGAATCCTGCGGCGAGCTGCGGGCCAGCATGTTCGAGAGCCGGCCCAGCGCCGTGCGGGCCGCGCCGGACTGCTGGAGGTTCACGTTCGCCCGGGCCAGCGCCATGAGCAGCTTGGAGCGCGATGTCACCTGCTGCACCGGCAGTTTCGACACCGTCCCGAACAGCGTCGCGAGCCGAGACCGGTCGATGAGATCCATGCCGCCGCTCTCGACCAGGTCGAGGGCGAACTTGAAGTCGGTGGCCGCCATGGCGTGATCCACCGACTGGCGCAGCATCTGGTGTTCGGCGAACCAGCGCGCGGCCTTGCGGTGCAGGGCTTTCACCTGCCCGGGCTGCCCGCGCTCCAGCCGGGCGCGCAGGTACTCGGCGACCATGGGCTGCACGCGGAACCAGCGCGAATCCTCGGACAGCCGGTGTACGAACAGCTCGCGCTCCTCGGCCTGTTCCAGCATCGTCTCGGCGTCCGCCACCCCGCTCAGCGCCGCCGCGAGCGAGGCGTTGACCCGTTCGGGCACCGCGATCGCGCTCAGGAACTCCAGCATCGACGGCTCCAGCTCGCCGAGTACGTTCTCCGCCAGGTACTCCCGTATCGCCCGGCTGTCCCCCGAGAGCCGGGCGATGAGCTGATCGGCGTCGTGCCGGGCGCCGCGCAACGACAGGCTCGCCAGCTGGATCGCCGCGGGCCAGCCGCCGGCCGCGGCGTGGATCTGCTCCACCTGCCGATCGGTGAGATCCAGGCCGTTGCGATCCACCAGGATCTCCCGGGTCTCGGACTCGGTGAGACTCAGCTGATCGCAGTCGATCTCGACGAGTTCGTCGGCCACCTGCATCCGGCTCAGCGGCAGTCCGGCGCGCTCACGGCTGGTGACCACGAACCGGAGATGGTGACAACCGTTGTCCAGCAACGACTCCAGGACCCGGTGCGCGCCCGCGTCGGTGATCCGATGCCAGTCCTCCACCATCACCACCACCGACGACCCGCTCGCGTGCACCTCGTCGATGAGCGCGGAGATCGCGTACGGCACCGCTTCGGCGGGCCGCTCCTCCAGGACCTGCTCCAGCCCCGCACCGATATCCGGGCGCACCCGGCGAATGGCCGCGATCATGTGCGCGAGCAGCCACACCTCGTGATCGTCGTCGCGGTCGATGCCGAGCCAGGCCACCGCGACCCCGCGATCGGTGAGCTCGGCGCACCACTGGGTGGCCAGGGTGCTCTTGCCGAAACCGGCGGGGCCGTGCAGCACCGCCAGCCGGCGGCGGCCGCCCTGGCGCAGCGGTTCCAGCAGCCGCGGCCGCGGCACCGGCTCGCGCGCGGGCGTCGGCGGACGGAATTTCGTTGTGGCCGTTGGCGGTAGCGTGTTGCCCGGGGCGGGGAAGTCACCGCTGCCCGCATCGCCGGCCCGGGCCGCGCCGGTCTCCGAGCCCGCGGGCGGGCGCAGGGTCATCGAGCGATGTCGCGAACCGGGCCGCACCGTTCCGGTGCGCTGGCGCGAAAAATAGCGGCTGTCATCGTAATCGGTGTCCGGACCGGCGACATCGCCGTCCAGCAGCGCCATCTCGTCGGGCACCTGCCCGAGATCGCCCTGCACGGTGCGCAGCAGCTCGCCGAACTCGACGGCCGAGGCCGGCCGATGCCGCGGATCCGGGGACATGGCGGCCTCGATGGCCGCCGCCACGTCGGCGGGAATGTCCTGCTCGCGCAGGTCCGGCACCGGCTGGCTGGTGATGCGCAGGAACTGCGCGATGATCTTCTCCCCCGACTGCCGCTCGTAGGCGGCGTGCCCGGTCAACAGCGCGAACAACGTGGAGCCGAGGCCGTACACGTCCGAGCGCACCGTGGGCTCCTCGCCCTTGAGCACCTCGGGAGCGGTGAAGGCGGGCGAGCCGCTGATCAGACTGGTGGAAGTCCGGAATCCGCCCGGGATCCGGGCGATTCCGAAGTCGGTGAGCATCGGCTCGCCGTAGCGGCTCAGCAGCACGTTGGCCGGTTTCACGTCGCGGTGCAGCACCTGCGCGCGATGGGCGGTCTCGATCGCGCCCGCCAGCTTCACCCCCACCCGCAGCGAATCGGACCAGCCGAGCGGGCCGTTGTCCCGGACCAGGCGTTCGAGCGAACCGTGCGTGGCGAAGGGCATCACGATGTACGGCCGGCCGCTGGCGGTCACGTCCACCTGCAGGATGTCGACGATGTTCGGATGCCCGGACAACCGGCCCATGGCGTGTTCCTCGCGCAGGAAACGCTCGCGGCTCTCGTCGTCGATCTCCGAGGACAGCACCTTGACCGCCACGACGCGATCCAGCACCCGCTGCGTGCAGCGGTAGACCACACCGAAGCCGCCCCGGCCGATCTCCTGCGCCTCGGCCAGCCCCATGGCTTCGAGCTCGTCCACGATCGACACGGGAACGTATGCCTCGGTGGCGTTTTCGACTCGGGAAGGCGCTCTCCGGGGGCCTCCCGGGTCAGGCTGTGAGTTCACGTCTCTGCCCACCTCGAACTCGACACGAGCGCACACACCGAACCGACGGGTGGTCCGATGCGCAACCCGTACATATTCCCAACGTAGCGCGGGTTTCGCCGGATCGGGCACGAAACGCCAGCACGGGGACCGGAAAGCACACCGCCCGGGTCACGAGAATCGTGACCCGGGCGGTGCCGGTCGTTGTCAGCGGCGCGGACGCCGCCTCCCGACTACTTGCGCAGCGAGGACGGAACCTCGAAGCGCTCGCCGAACTTGGCGGCCAGCTCGTCGGCGCGCGCCACGAAGCCGGCGGTGCCGCCCGGGTAGCCGACGATGAACTGGTGCACGCCACCGGTCCAGGCCGGGTAGCCGATGCCGAAGATCGAGCCGATGTTGGCGTCGGCGGTGGTGGTGAGCACACCCTCGTCGAAGCACTTCTGGGTCTCGATGGCCTCGATGAAGAGCATGCGGTCCTTCAGGTCCTGCAGGGTGACGCCCTCGGGGAGCTCACGCTGGGAACCGAAGGCGTCGCGCAGACCCTCCCAGATGCCGGCGGTCTTGCCGTCGACGTAGTTGTAGAAGCCGGCGCCGTGCAGCTTGCCCTTGCGATCGAACTTGTCGATCATGGTGCCGATCACGTTGCCCGAGGCCAGCGACGCCGCGGAGATGACCTTGCCCTCGGCCTCGGCCGCGGCACGGGTCTCCTTGAAGATCTTCTGCATGGTCTCGAAGTTGAGCTCGTCGCTCAGCTTCAGCGGCGCGGCCGGGTAGCCCGCCTGCAGGCCGACCTGCTCGATGGTCTGCGGATCGATGTTCTCCTCGAGCATCATGATGGCCTCGTTGATGAACGTGCCGATGACGCGAGAGGTGAAGAAGCCGCGGCTGTCGTTGACCACGATCGGGGTCTTGCGGATCGCCAGGGTGTAGTCGTACACGCGGGCCAGCGCCTCGTCGGAGGTCTTCTCGCCCTTGATGATCTCGACCAGCGGCATCTTGTCCACGGGGGAGAAGAAGTGGATGCCGATGAAGTCCTCGGACCGCTTCACACCGTTGGCCAGCAGGGTGATGGGCAGGGTCGAGGTGTTCGAACCCAGCAGCGCGTCGGCGTCGACGATGTCCTCGATCTCGCCGAAGACCTTGGCCTTGAGCTCGGGGTTCTCGAAGACGGCCTCGATGACGAAGTCGACACCGGCGAAGTCGGCGGCGTCGGCCGACGGCTTGATGCGGGCGAGCAGCGCGGCGGACTTCTCCGGCGTGGTCTTGCCACGCGAGAGGGCCTTCTCCTCGAGCTTCTCGGAGTAGTTCTTGCCGCGATCGGCGGCTTCCTGGGTGACGTCCTTGAGGACGACCTCGTAGCCGGCCTTGGCGGAGACGTACGCGATGCCCGCGCCCATCATGCCCGCGCCGATGACGCCGATCTTCTTGATCTCACGCTTGGGCACGTCCTTGGGACGCGAACCACCGTTGTTGATCGACTGCAGGTCGAAGAAGAACGCCTGGATCATGTTCTTCGCGACCGGGCCGGTCAGCAGGGAGACGAAGTAGCGCGACTCGATGAGCGAGGCGTTGTCGAAATCGACCTGCGCGCCCTCGACGGCCGCGGACATGATCGCGCGCGGCGCGGGCATGTTCTGGCCCTTGATCTGCTTGCGCAGGTTGGCCGGGAAGGCCGGGAGGTTCGCGGCCAGGGCCGGGGTGGACGGGGTGCCGCCGGGGATCTTGTAGCCCTTGACGTCCCAGGGCTGCACGCCCTTGTCCGGGTTGGCCTTGATCCACGCCTTGGCGGCGGGGACGAGCTCCTCGACCGAGCCGACGACCTCGTTGATCAGGCCGGTGGCCTTGGCCTTGGCCGGGGTGAACTTGTTGCCCTGCAGCAGGACACCCATCAGGCCGTTGGCGATGCCGAGCATGCGGGTGATGCGGGTGACGCCGCCACCGGCCGGGAGCAGGCCGAGGGAAACCTCGGGCAGGCCCAGCTGGACGCCCTTGACGTCGGCCGCGATCCGGTAGTGGGTCGCGAGGGTGATCTCCAGGCCGCCGCCGAGGGCCGCGCCGTTGATCGCCGAGACGACGGGCTTGCCGAGGGTCTCCAGGCGACGCAGGTCGCCCTTGATGGAGGTGAGCTCCTCCATGATGTCCGCCGCGTTCTCCGGGGTGGTCTTCATCATGTTCTTGAGGTCACCGCCGGCGAAGAAGGTCTTCTTCGCGGAGGTCAGCACGACACCGGTGATGTCGTCCTTCTCGGCCACGAGGCGATCGACGGTCGCCTTCATGGAGTCCTTGTACAGCTGGTTCATGGTGTTGGCGCCCTGGTTGGGGTCGTCCATGGTCAGCACGACGATGCCGTCGGCGTCCTTTTCCCAGCCGATCATGTTCTCGGTCATAGTTTTTGGTTCTCCTAGAGAAAAGTCGGTGGGCGTTAGACGCGCTCGATGATGGTGGCGACACCCATGCCGCCGCCGATGCACAGGGTGACCAGCGCGTAACGCGCGTTGCGACGGATCAGCTCGTCGACCATGGTGCCGGTGATCATCGCGCCGGTGGCGCCCAGCGGGTGGCCCATGGCGATCGCGCCGCCGTTGACGTTCAGCTTCTCGTCCGGGATGTTCAGGTCCTTCTGGAACTTCAGAACGACCGAGGCGAACGCCTCGTTGATCTCGAACAGGTCGATGTCGTCAACCGTCAGACCGGCCTTGGCCAGCGCCTTGAAGGCGGCCGGGGTCGGACCGGTGAGCATGATGGTGGCGTCGGCGCCGGAGGTGGCGGTGGCCACGATGCGGGCGCGCGGGGTCAGGCCCGAGGCCTTGCCGGCGTCCTCGTTGCCGACGAGCACGAGGGCCGCGCCGTCGACGATGCCCGAGGAGTTACCACCGTGGTGCACGTGGTCGATCTTCTCGACGTAGGTGTAGCGCTGCATGGCGACGGCGTCGAAGCCGCCCATCTCGCCGATGCCGGCAAAGGCCGGGTTCAGCTTGCCCAGGTCGGCGGCGGTGGTGCCGGGACGCATGTGCTCGTCGTTGTCGAGCACGGTCAGGCCGTTGATGTCCTTGACCGGAACGACGGAGTTGGCGAAGTAGCCGTTCTTCCAGGCGTTCTCGGCCAGTTCCTGCGAGCGCACGGCGTAGGCGTCGACGTCATCGCGGGTGAAGCCCTCGATGGTCGCGATGAGGTCGGCCGAGATGCCCTGCGGGACGATGTAGGCGTCATAGCTGGTGGCGGGATCCATGAACATCGCGCCGCCGTCGGAGCCCATCGGCACGCGGGACATGGACTCGACGCCACCGGCGATGACCAGGTCGTCGAAGCCGGAGCGGACCTTCTGCGCGGCCAGGTTCACGGCCTCGAGGCCGGAGGCGCAGAAGCGGTTGATCTGGATGCCGCCGACGGTGTCGGGCAGGCCGGCGGTGAGCACGAGGGTGCGGGCGATGTCGGCGCCCTGGTCACCCACGGGGGAAACAACACCCAGGATGATGTCCGAGATCCGATCCTCGTCGAGGTTCGGGAAGCGGTTCCGCAGCTCAGCGACCAGACCGGTGGTCAGATCGATGGGCTTGACCGAGTGCAGCGACCCCTTCTTGTTGCGGCCGCGCGGGGTGCGGATGGCCTCGTAAATGTAGGCCTCTGTGGTCATATCGGAGTGTTTCCTTCCTTAAGGTGCGCCGTCACCGCGTTGTGCGGTCAGCACGTAGCCATAACCTCGCCGACCGGCCGTTCGGCCAGCCGTCCTGACGCTGTACAAACAGCGGCACGAACCGGTCGGCACGGCTCAGGTAACCCGTACGCCTGGGCATACCTTAGAACCTCGCCGAACCGATACTCGCGGCCACCCGATCATAGTACCGCCCGATGCGAACTCCGGTTAACTTAATCCGTCTCACAGGGCAACTGTCAACCCTCCAGTGGAGTAGCGCCCAATTCCGACCGCAGGAGTTCCAAGGCCACATCATCCGGGTCGCGGCGCTCTTCGGCGGGGACCGGCACGGCCGCGGCGGCGAGCAGCTCCCGCTCCTCTTCCTCCGTAGTAGCAGGTGGGACGCCGTCATAACCTACCGGCGAGTAGTCCGAAGGCCCCGGGTCATCGGGAAGGTCGGGCCCGTCGGGTAGCGGAATATCGTCGTCCGGCGGCGTGTTTCGCAGCGCCGCGCCGCCGCGGGTGAACACCCGCTCCGGCGCCGCGGGCGCGGGTTCCGCCGGGCGTTCCGGCGCGGGTGCGGGCGCCGCCGCCTCGCCGCCGGCGGGCGCGCTCGCGGGCGCGGCGCCCCAGCCCGCCGGGGCCGCGGCGGGCGCGCTCGCGGCGGCGGGCGCGCTCTTGGCCTGACTGGGCCGGGAGAACTGCGCCGGCCCCTTCTTGGTGGCGGGCCCGGCGCCCGCGGGCCCCTTGCCCGCGCCCTTGGCGGGCGCGGCGGCGGCCGGGGCGCTCCCCCCGCCGACCTCCCACTTCACGTCGTGCTCACGGCCCAGCACGGCCCGCACGGCCGACCGCACCGCGTCCAGGTTCTGCGGCTGCGACAGCCGCTGCGCCAGCGGCGCGTGCTGGTGCGCGAAGACGATGGTTGCCCCTTCGAGCCGCGACACCGACGCCCCCGACAGCAGCGCCTGCACGGCGGCCCCGAACTCCCGGACCTTGGCCCGGATGTCGGCCCACGCCGCCTCGATCTCCCGCAGCACCTCGTCGGGGTCGGCACCGCCGGACGCGGCGGGCGCCGACCGGTCGTCGTCGGCCGCCGGGGCGACGTCGGATTGCGCTGCCGCACCGCCCGTTTCGGGCACGGCCTCGAAGCCGTGCGCGGGTTCAGGGGCCGGGTCGGAATGCGCCGCCCCACGTGTTTCGGGCACAACACCGAACGCGGGCGCGGGCTCACGAGCCGGATCGAAGTCGGGTCCGGCCGCCGTGGCGGCGTCCGGACCGGAAGCCGGCTCGGCACCGAGGGTGAGTTCCCCGTCGAGCGTCGGCTCCGACGCGGCCATGACCTCCGCGACGAGCGCGGGGTCTCCGCCGACGCCGGGCTCGACGTCGAGTTCGAGGGCGGGTTCGGAGTCGAGCGCGGGATCGGCGTCGAGGCCGGGCTCCCGCAACTCCGGCACGAAGTCGCCGTCGGCGTCCCCGTCCGGTCCGGCCGAGGAGATGTCCTGCGCGACAACGCCTTCGGGCGACGCGTCGGCCGCATCGGAACCGTCGTCCGCCGCAGGGTCTGCCACCCGCCGCGATTCGGGGCCCTGCGGGATCGCTGAAACCCGAGCCGCACTCATCTCCGGCGGCCGCATGGCGACTCGCCCCTGGAACTCCGAATCAGTCTGCGACACAATTGTTTCGGACACGGAGACCGAGCTCGGCGCGACAGTGGACGGCCGCTCCGCGGCCGCCGGATTCGCGTCGGACTCGCGCGCCGCGGGCGCCTGCTGCACGGGGGCAGCGTAGTGCGCCGGGGCGGAATCCTGTTCGGCACTCGGCTGCGCGGCCGGAACCTGCTGCGGCGCAGCGACATCCGTGGGCTGGGGCGCGGCGGGCGGCGGGGGCGTCTGGGCCGTGGGGGCCGAGTTCTGGTGGGGCGCTTCTGGTTGTTTGTTGCCGCGGATGGCGGCCAGGGCCTCGGCGCCGCGGCGGCGGGGCTCGCCGGTGGGGGTCGTCGGGGCGGCGGGAGCAGGGGCGGGGCGAGGGTCGGACTGCTGGGGCTGTTGGGGTCGGGCGGGCGCGGGGGCGGGCTGTGCGGGCGGGAGGGCGCCGCCGGCCATGCGGCGTTCCAGGTTCTCCAGGCGCTGCAGGGTGGCCGTCTCGGCGTCGGAGGCGGCGGGCAGGAGCATGCGGGCCGCGACCACCTCGAGCAGGAGGCGGGGGGCGGTCGCGCCGCGCATGTCGCCGAGGCCCTCGTGCAGGAGCTCGGCGAAGCGGGCCAGGGACGCGGGGCCGATGTCGTTGGCCTGGAACTGCATTCGTTCCAGGACGTCGCCGGGGCCGGTGACCAGGTTGCGGGCGATCGCGTCGGGGACCGCGCGCAGCAGGATCAGGTCGCGCAGGCGCTCGAGCAGGTCGGTGGCGAAGCGGCGGGGATCGTGGCCGGCCTCGACCACGCGGTCGATGGTGCCGAACAGGGTGGCGCCGTCGCCCGCGCCCAGGGCCGCGACGGCGTCGTCGATCAGGGCGACGTCGGTGACGCCGAGCAGCGAGACCGCGCGCGGGTAGGTGACGCCGTCGGGGCCCGCGCCCGCGAGCAGCTGGTCCAGCACGCTGAGGCTGTCGCGCGGCGAACCACCGCCCGCGCGAATGACCAAGGGGTACACCGCCTCGTCGACCCGCACGTTCTCCTGATCGCAGATCTTGCCGAGCAGGCCGCGCATGGTGGCGGGCGGCAGCAGCCGGAAGGGGTAATGGTGCGTGCGGGACCGGATGGTGGGCAGCACCTTCTCCGGTTCGGTGGTGGCGAAGACGAAGATGAGGTGGGCGGGCGGCTCTTCGACGATCTTGAGCAGCGCGTTGAAGCCCGCGGTGGTCACCATGTGCGCCTCGTCGACGATGAAGACGCGGTAGCGGGATTCGGCGGGCGCGTAGAAGGCGCGGTCGCGCAGTTCGCGGGTGTCGTCCACACCGCCGTGGCTCGCGGCGTCGAGCTCGATGACGTCGAGGTTGCCCGCGCCGCCGGGACCGAGCGATACGCACGAGTGGCAGACGCCGCACGGGGTGGAGGTCGGGCCCTCCACACAGTTCAGCGAGCGCGCGAGGATGCGCGCGGACGAGGTCTTGCCACAGCCGCGCGGGCCGGAGAAGAGATAGGCATGACTGATCCGCCCGGTGTCCAGGGCGGTACTCAGGGGATCGGTGACGTGCTCCTGCCCCACCACTTCAGCGAACGTTGCCGGTCGGTACTTCCGGTACAGAGCCACGGCCCGAGGGTACCGGCAGGCGGTGACACCGCTCCGCTGCTCCCCGGCGGTTCCGAACAGGCGCGTCGCACAGTTGTGTGATGTAGGTCACATCCAATCCGGAGGCCCGTTCGATACCGACCGGACCGGACGCGGTCCCGGTGACGCGCTCGAGCAAATTCTTAGCGTGACCCACCGGCTCGATAGCCGGACGTAACTTAAGTGCAAGATCACCATTTACGGACACGCGTTCGGTTTCAACTCCGCAGACCGGACATAACGATCGCATCAACCGATGCGGCAAGATCGCAATTGTTTGGCTACCGTGGACCTCGGCAACTTCGGTAGCCAAACCTTCATCAGGTTGGTGGCCCCGGCCGGTCCCTCATCCCGACCGGGGCACAACCAAATTCTCCGGAGGAACGCCCAGTGCCGTCGCACGACGACATCGCAGAAGCCTGGCTCTCCAGCACCGAGTTCGCCGGTGATCTCGCCGCGGTCGGATTGCTCAGCCGAGCCATCAACCCCGAGGACTACGACATCAAACGGGCCTCGCTACCGGTGTCGGCCGCCGCCGATCCGGCCACCGCCGGGGCCATTCTCGAGCTGCTACAGCGCGGTCAGGTGCCGACGCTGGCGGCCATCGAAACCCTCATCGTGCAGAACGACATGCGCGCCGAGGCCGAGCGCATCGAACGCCTGGGCCGGCGCGCCCAGCGCAGCGTCGACGACTTCGGCCGGGTGCTCGCCAAACTCACCGACGAGTACTGGACCGCGCACGGCACCGGCCCGACGCGGCGCGACATCCTGCTCTCCGAACCGGTGTTCGCGCTCATTCGCGATCGCGTCGGCGATATCGCGCCGACCGCCGTCAAACATCTGTGGCTGATCGAGCGGGCGCAGCGCGCGGGCTGGATCGCCTACAGCGCCACGCCCCGATCCCTGTGTGCCGGAAGGCGTTTCCACGCCGCGCGGTACGGCAACCGGGTGTCGCTGCGGCCGGTGAACGCGCTGGGCACGCTGGTCGCGGCGTATCTGCGCGATCAGATCGCCGAGCAGGGCCGCCCGCCGCGCTGGTCCGTCCTGGCCTACGAATTGCGGGACGATCGCGGTCGCCGCGTGTTCAACGACACAGCCGATGCCCGGGCGCAGCAGCGGTGGCTCACCACCGCCGAATGGATGGCGCTGGAGGACGACCTCCCGGTGCCCGGACCGCGTGGATTGCGGGCGCTGGCCAAGAAGAGCCGGGATCGTCGCAGCTAGACCTGTTACAGACACGTATCCAAGTCCTCAATTTCGTAACAGCGCCGAAACGTGAGTTTTCGGTAACTTCCGTGCAACGCGAATTCGCGCGAAGGGAGTTACCGATGACACCGACCCTCGACCCGGCCGCCACGGCCTGGCTGCTCGCAGCCACGGCCATGGTGCTGCTCATGACGCCAGGGCTGGCCATCTTCTACGGCGGCATGGTGCGGTCCAGCGGTGTGCTCAACATGCTGATGATGAGCTTCATCTCCATTCCGCTGGTGACGGTGGCGTGGCTGCTGGTGGGGTACAGCCTCGCCTTCGGCGACGACGCCGGCGGCGGGCTCATCGGCGATCTAGGGCATATCGGGCTCTCCGGGATCGATCCGAGTTCGCTGTACCTGATCGGTGAGACCACCGGTATTCCGCAGCTGCTGTACGTCACCTTCCAGCTGACGTTCGCCATCCTGACCGTCGCCCTGGTCAGCGGCGCCATCGCCGATCGCGCGAAGTTCTCGGCGTGGATGGTGTTCGTGCCGCTGTGGGCCATCGCGGTGTACGCACCGATCGCGCACTGGGTGTGGACCCCGGACGGCTGGCTGGCCAAGTTCGGCGTCATGGATTACGCGGGCGGCCTGGTCGTCGAGATCGCCTCGGGCGCTTCGGCACTGGCGCTGGCGCTGGTCCTGGGCCCGCGCGTGGGATTCAAGGTCGACGCCATGCGCCCGCACAATCTGCCCTTCGTGCTGCTGGGCGCGGGTCTGCTGTGGTTCGGCTGGTTCGGCTTCAACGCCGGTTCCGCGCTGAACGCCAACGGCACCGCCGCCGCGGTCTTCCTGAACACCCTGGTCGCGGGCTGCCTCGGCATGCTGGGCTGGCTCGCGGTGGAGCAGTTCCGCGACGGCCGTCCGACCACCTTCGGCGCGGCCTCGGGCGTGGTGGCCGGTCTGGTCGCCATCACCCCGTCCTGCGGTTCGGTGACCACGGTCGGCGCGCTCGTGGTGGGCCTGGTCGCGGGCGTGGTGTGTTCGTTCGCGGTGGGCTGGAAGTTCAAGGGCAACTACGACGATTCGCTCGACGTGGTGGGTGTGCACTTCGTGGGCGGCGTGGTCGGCACGATGCTCATCGGGCTGCTGGCCAGCCAGACCATGACCGGCGAGGGCGGCAAGGAGGGGCTGTTCTACGGCGGCGGGCTGACCCAGCTCGGCAAGCAGGCGGTCGGCGTGGTCGCGGTGGCGCTCTTCGCCTTCGGCGTCTCCTTCGCGCTGGGCAAGCTCATCGACAAGACCATCGGCTTCCGGGTGAACCGCGAGGACGAGGTCAACGGGATCGACTTCGCGCTGCACGCGGAGACCGCTTACGCCGAGGGCGTGAACGGGCACGGGCACGGACAGCGACGTCCGGGTGAGGGGCCGTTCGGGCACTGAGTCGGTCCGAACGGTAAAAGGCCGGGGCGGTGAGTGATTCACTCACCGCCCCGGCCTTTTGCCGGGATGGGGCACCGGACGTCGCGCCGGGTCAGTTCACCTTGCTCGCGGCCGCGGCGAACGTATTGCACTGTGCCGTGCGGTTCTTGTCGTAGCCGAGCTCGAACCAGCCGCCGCTGTTCTGCGAACTGCCGTGATCACGCATGTCACCCGGGGCGTCGCCGCGGTGGTAGATGTCGTTCTTGGCCACGTTGATCTGCGCGGTGGTCAGCGCGCCGCCGCCCTTGGACGCGGCCAGGTACATGCCGTCGAAACAGTTGGCCTGCAACTCGGTTCGGCGCGAGAGTTCGAGTCCGCTGTCCGAGCGGGTGCCCGCCGAACGCCGTTCCTGGTGCACCTTGCCCAGGATGCCGGACTGCGCCTGCACGTGATGGCCGTACTCGTGCGCGAAGACCGACAGGTAGACCACCCAGTTGTCGCCGTACATGTCGGTCTGCAACTGACTGATGGGCATGTAGATGGTCTTGTCCGCGGAGCAGTAGAACGCGGCGAAACTGCTGCTGTTGCCGGTGCACAGCGTGGTGATGCCCGAAGTGCCTTCCGAGACCATGACTTTGGGCGGTTCGAAGGCCAGGTTCACCTCGGTGAACAGCGGGCGCCAGGCGTCCTCCAGGCATTTGGCGGCGGTGTCGAAGAAGGTGCGGGCGGTGCTCACCTGCGTGCCCCACGGTGTGTAGTCGCAGTTCGCGGGGACGAGGGTGAGGTTCGTGTCGACCACGAGCGGATTGTCCGAGGTCTTGGCCACGCCGGGGGCGTCCGGCTGGGCCGGGTAGGTGGTGCCGACCCCGTCGCCGGAACCCAGTGTGTCCAAACCGTTCTTGACGGCCGTGCGCAGCAGCAGACCCGTCACCAGCAGGATGAGCACGACCAGCAGCGTGCCCCAGCGCGTGCGGCGCGGCGGCGGGGGCGGCGGCTGGGTGCGCCCGGCCGCGGTGTGCGCGGGCGGCGGCGGCATCGGCGGGCGATAGGCGGGCTGACGGGGTTGCGCGCCGGCGGGCGGGCCGTATCCCGGTGCGCCGCCGTACCCGGGCGGCCGGGACCGCGGGTGTCCCTGGGGCGCCGGGTATCCCGGTCCGGGCGGCTGCGCGGGACCCGCCGGCCGGTAGCCGGGGGGTGGCGGAAAGCCTTGACGCTGCGGATAACCGGGGCGCTGCGGGTAGCCGGGCGGTGGCTGCATCGGTCGCTGTCCGGGTTGCTGCGGGCGCTGCCCGGGTTGTGGCGGCCAGCCACCCGGGGGATTCGGTCCGTGCCCGGACGGTGGGCGAGTCATCCCCCACACCCCCTCGTTCCTCAGTGACTACCGACAGCCGCTGAGGAAGAATAGCAAGCTGGCTAAAGTAGCCATCCATGCAGATTTTTCGGGGGGGCGCCCTCGTCGCGCTGCTGCTCGCGGTAGCGGGCATTTTCGCGCCGATCGCCCACGCGCAGCCGGTCGGGGTGCGCATCACCGCGGATATCAATCTCGGCGACGACGGTCTGCTGCGAGTGAGCCAGACCGTGGAAGTGCCCGAGGGCGAAGAGTTCCGGCAGGTGCTGCCGCTGCGGGTGCAGCTGAGCGAGGGCGTCGAGCGCAGCTTCGAGGTCACCGATGTGCAGACCGTCGGGGACGGCACCGCGGGCGTCGCCGACAATCTCTTCACCATCGAGGTGCGCCCGGGCACGGCCACGGTGACGTACGTGGTGCACAACACGGTGTCCGAGACCCAGGGCGCGCAGGTGTTCCACTGGACCGGGGTGCTCAACACCGATGTGGCCTCGATCAGCGCCACGGTGATCAGCCCCGATTTCCGGATGGGGATCACCAAGTGCACGATCGGCCCGCCCGGAAAACCCGAGAACTGCGCGGACATTCGCGTCGAGCCCGACGGGGTGGCGCACCTGGAGAAGACCGGACTGCGCAAGGGCGACATCGTCGATGTGACGTTGCAGGTGCCGGCGGGCACGGTGCAGGCCAACGCGAATATCGAGGACGACAACGCGCCCGGCCCGTTCTCGCTGACCACGCCGGTGTGGGCGGCGTTCGGCGCGCTGCTGGCCGGGCTGCTGGCCGCGGGCGGGTACGTGTTCTGGGCGCGCCGGGTGCAGCCCAACGGCGCCGCGGTGCTCGACCCGCTGGCGCGCGAGGGCAATCGGGTCACCTTCACCTCGCCGGACGGCGTACTGCCCGGAACCGCGGGCCTGCTGGCGGACGGCTACGTCGATGCCGCCGACATGGCCGCGACGCTGGTGGATCTGGCCGTGCGCAGCTATGTCTGGGTCGAGGTGGCCGGTGATTCGGACTGGCGGATCACCCGGGTCAACGCCCCCGACGAGCACCTGACGGGCTACGAGCGCGCGGTGTACGCGGCGCTGATTCCCGACGGCAAGGATTCGGTGCTGCTGTCCCAGCGCCGCGGCCGGGTTCCGGCGAACGATGTGCGCGCCGCCCTGATCGACGACGCCACCGCGCGCGGCACGTTCATCGATCGGACCCGCCGCGGCTTCGAGTTCTGGCTGGGCGTGGGCCTGATCGCCGTCGGCGCGATCACCACCGTGGCCCTGGCCCTGGGCCCCGGCCACGCCCTGATCGGCGTGGCCCTGGCCGCGGCGGGCGTCGCGGCCCTGCTGCTCCCCCGCTATCTCCCCTCGCGCACGGCGCTGGGCCGCGACGTCGCGGCCCGCGTGCAGGCGATGCTCCGCAGCCTCGACGCCGTTGTCCCCCAGCAGCTTCCGCCCCCCGATCAGGAGATGGTCTTCTCCCGCGGCCTCCCCTTCATGGTCGCGGGCCGCCGAACGGACCAGTGGGTCAACAAGTTCCGCGACCTGAACCCCGCCGACGACGGCGAGCTCGGCGTCTACTGGTTCGGCGGCTTCGAGTCCGAACACGACCTCTACCAGTTCGCCGGCCACTTCCCGTACTTCATCACCGCCGTGGAGGGCCTGTTCGCCGACGCGAACGACCGCTGACGACTCCGTGACGCCGAGCGGCCCCGAACGTATCGCGCGTTCGGGGCCGTTCTCGTCGTCGGGCGGGACGGTGGCGGGCTATCCCGCGTGCACGGCCAGGGCGCGGCGGGCGTAGGCGCGGACGTCGGCGTCGGTGTCCTCCAGGGCCGACTCCAGGGACTCGCGGGCCGCGTCGGACTCGGGCCAGGTGCTCAGGGTCAGGACCGCGGCCTTGCGGATGTCGGGGTGGATGTCGGTCAGGGCCAGGCGGAGGGGGTCGGCGGCCAGGTCGGGGCCGGCGGCGGGGAGGCCGCGGGCCGCGCCCTCGCGGACCTGCCAGGCCGAATCCTTCAGGGCTGCGGCCAGGACCGGGGTGTCCTCGGGGGTGCCCAGGCGGGCCAGGGCGGTGAGAGCGGCCGCGCGGACCAGGGGGTCGCGGTCGTCCAGGAGGGCGCGGACCGACTCCAGGCCGCCGCGGCCGATCGTGGCCAGGCCGCGGGCGGCGGCTATGCGAACCTCGCGGTTGCCGTCCCGGGTCGCGGCGGACAGCGCGGTCCAATCGTCCAGGGAGACCAGGCCGCTCACCGCCTCGATGCGCACGCGGTGGTCGGGGTCGGCCGCCGCGCGGGCGAACAGTTCCGGGGAGCCCGCGCGCAGGGCCCGCAGCAGGTCCACGACCACCGCGCGGACGGCCGGGTCCGGGGAGTCCGCGTGCGCGGCCAAACCGTCGGCGGCGGGCAGGATCTCGACCAGCTCGCGAAGACCGGCGATGGCCTCGGCGCGAACGGGCGCGTCGGAATCGGCGAGGGCGGCGATCAGCGGCTCGCCCCAGCCGTCGGGGGTGCCCTCGGTCAGGACCGAGATCGCGGTGGCACGGACCTGGGCATCCGCATCATCGAGGAACGAGCCGAGTTCGGCGACGGTGGGCGCGTCCAGCGACAGCAGCAGCGCGATGCGCGGCGAGACCACGGCCGTAGCCACGGGTCCGGTGGCCGATACCGCAGCCGAATCCGGCAGCGCCGCAGCCACGTTCGGCGGGCTGCCCACCAGTTCCGGCTGGGCCACGGGGATGACGGTGTCGTCGGCGGAGGGCAGATCGTCCAGCCCGGGGACCGGGACGAAGTACGGGGCGACCGGGCGCTTCAGGAACTCCATCTCGCCGCCGTCGGTCTTGCGCAGGTTCAGGTGGTAGCGCCAGTCGACGTCGTCGCGCTCGGGGAGGTCGGCGCGTTCGTGGTAGAGACCCCAGCGGGATTCGGTGCGGGTGAGCGACGAGCGGGCCGCCATCTCGGCGCAGTCGCGGATGAAGGTCACCTCGGCGCAGCGCATCAGCTCGTGCGGGGTCTGCGCGCCCATGGCCTCGATGTCGTCGAGCATGCGGTCGAAGGTCTCGATGGCGAGCGAGAGCTTGGTGGCCGTCTTCGGCGGCGCCACATAGTCGTTCACGAAGCGGCGCAGTTTGTACTCCACCTGCTGCTGCGGCGGGCCCTCGGGATTGCGCAGCGGGCGGTACACCAGCTCGTGCGCGGCGGCCAGCTGATCGGCGGGCAGTTCGGCGGGCGCGGGCAGGTCCGCGAGGGTGGACGCGGCGTGCGCGCCGGCCAGGTCGCCGTAGACGAACGCGCCGATCATGTAATTGTGCGGTACGCAGGCCAGGTCACCGGCGGCGTAGAGGCCGGGCACGGTGGTGCGGGCGTTCTCGTCCACCCAGACCCCCGACGCGGAATGCCCACTGCAGAGGCCGATCTCGGAGATGTGCATCTCGATGTCGTGCGTGCGGTAGTCGTGCCCGCGATTGGCGTGGAAGGTGCCGCGGGTGGGGCGCTCGGTGGTGTGCAGGATCCCCTCGAGGGTGTCCAGGGTCTCGGTCGGCAGGTGCGAGACCTTGAGATAGATGGGCCCGCGCGCGGATTCGATCTCCTGCTTGACCTCGGACATCATCGCCCCGGACCAGTAGTCCGAGTCCACGAAGCGCTCACCCAGGGCGTTGACCTGGTAGCCGCCGAAGGGATTGGCGACGTAGGCGCAGGCCGGTCCGTTGTAATCCTTGATGAGCGGGTTGATCTGGAAGCATTCGATGCCCGAGAGTTCTGCGCCCGCGTGGTACGCCATCGCGTACCCGTCGCCGGCGTTGGTCGGGTTCTCGTAGGTGCCGTAGAGGTATCCGGAGGCGGGCAGGCCCAGCCGTCCGCAGGGCCCGGTCGCCAGGATGACGGCCTTGGCCCCCACCGCCACGAATTCCCCGGTGCGCGTGTTCAGCGCGGCCGCGCCGACCGCGCGCCCGTTCTCGGTCAGCACCCGAACGGGCATGAGCCGGTTCTCGATCCGGATGCGCTCGCGCATCTTGCGCTGGCGCAGCACGCGATACAGCGCCTTCTTCACGTCCTTGCCCTCGGGCATGGGCAGCACGTACGACCCGGAGCGGTGCACGCGGCGCACCGCGTACTCCCCGTAGGCGTCCTTCTCGAACTTCACCCCGTAGCGCTCCAGCCGCTGCACCATGGCGAAGCCGCGGGTGGCGGTCTGATAGATGGTGCGCTGGTTGACGATTCCGTCGTTGGCGCGGGTGATCTCGGCGACGTAGTCCTCGGGTTCGGCCTTGCCGGGGATGACGGCGTTGTTCACCCCGTCCATGCCCATGGCCAGCGCCCCGGAGTGCCGCACGTGCGCCTTCTCCAGCAGCAGCACGTTCGCGCCCTGTTCGGCGGCGGTGAGCGCGGCCATGGTGCCCGCGGTGCCGCCGCCGACGACCAGTACGTCGCAGTCCAGGCGAGTCAGCTCGGACAGATCAGGAATCTCCATGGGATACACCAGCATTCGAAGTCGGGGACGGCGCGTCCGATACGGCCCGCCCGGCGGCGTCGAGCCGGGCGGACGGGGAACGGCGCTACAGAGTGGCGAGATCGCCGGAATGATCCAGCGCGGTGATGATTTCGGCACGCAGCGCCGAGTGGTCGACGCCCAGGGTGCGCGGCCGGGGGACCTCCAGCAGCGCCCGCAGCGGTTCGCCCGCCCGGCCCAGCACCGCGACGCGGTCGCCGAGCAGCAGCGCCTCGTCCACGTCGTGGGTGACGAACACGACGGTGGTCGGATGCGTCCGCCAGGTGTCGATGAGCAGGCGTTGCATGGTGGCCCGGGTCTGGGTGTCGAGCGCGCCGAAGGGTTCGTCCATGAGGACCGCGCGGGGCGCCCCGGCCAGCCCGCGCGCGAGCTGCACGCGCTGGCGCATCCCGCCGGACAGGCTCTTGGGCAGGTAGTCCGCGAAGCCGGTGAGGCCGATCTCCCGGATCCAGCGCTCGGCCAGTTCCCGGCGGCCCGCCCGGGGTTCGCCCCGGAGCTTCAGCGCCAGTTCGATGTTCGAGCGCACGGTGCGCCACGGCAGCAGCGCGTTGTCCTGGAAGACCACGGCGCGATCGCGGTTCGTTCCGGTCACCGGCACGCCGTCGGCGAGCACCCGCCCGGCGTCCGGCCGCAGCAGGCCGGCGAGCGCGCGCAGCACGGTGGACTTGCCGCAGCCGGAGGGTCCGGTGAGGATCAGGATCTCCCCCGGCAGCACCCGCAGGTCCAGGCCGCGGATGACGGGTGCGCCGGTGTAGGACAGGTCGATGCCCTCGGCCGTCAGAGTCATTCCGGCGCCGGTCATTTCGCCACCTCCTGGACGCGTGGCAGCCAGTGCGTCACGCGCCGGCCGATGAGTTCGACGGCCGCCGAGGTGCCGTACCCCAGGACGCCGATGGTGATGATGCCGACGAAGACGCCCGGGTAGTCGACGATGGTGTACGCCTGCCACGTGCGGTAGCCGACGCCCAGTCGCCCGGAGATCATCTCGGCCGACACCACGCAGATCCAGGCCACGCCGATGCCCACGGACAGGCCGCTGAAGACGCCGGGCAGGCTGCCCGGCAGCACGACGCGCAGCAGGACGTCCCACCGGCTGCCGCCGAGCGTGCGCACCGAGTCCTCCCACAGCGTGGGCAGGGCGCGCACCGCGTGCCGGGTGGACACCATGACCGGGAAGAACGCGGCGAAGAAGGTGATGAACACGATCCCGGCCTCGTCCTCGGGGAAGAGCAGGATCGCCACCGGCACCACCGCGATGGCCGGAATCGGCCGCGCCAGTTCGGTGATGGGCCCGATGGTGTCCGCCGCCCACCGCGACCGCCCCAGCGCGACCCCGGTGAGCACGCCCAGCGCCGCCGCCAGCCCGAAGCCGGTGAGGATGCGGATGAGCGACTGCCCGAGGTCGAGGTAGAACACCTCGGTCCCCAGTTGATGCCGGAAGGCCCGCACGATCTCGGTCACGGTCGGCAGCGTGTCGAACCGGACCCAGAGCCGAATGTCGTTGGCGGTCAGGAACTGCCAGGCTCCGATCGCGATCAGCACGGAGGCCAGGCGAACCGCCCGGGACCGCCACGGGGTCGCACCGGACCCGGGACGAGCGGCCACGACGGCCGGTTCGGCCGCGGGCGCGGCGGAAACCGTTCCGGCCGCGGAGACCTCGGTCGAGGCGGTCACGACCTGACCTCGGTGACAGCTTGGTCGTAGGCGATCGTCGTCGCCGCGGAATGGGCGCTCAGGTAGCGCTGGGCGGCCGCCGCGGTCGTGAAGGGCAGGTAGGTCTCCCCGTCACGAACCCACAGGGCCTTGTCGGCGAACCAGCGGGTGCCGAGCTCGGCGTCGGGGATGTAGGCGGCGCGGATCGTCTTGCCCTGGGCGCGAGCCTGTTTGACGGCGCGCAGCAGGCTCGTGGGGTCCGAGACCGGCTGGGTCGCGCTCTGGCCGGTGAACCAGATCTCGCCCGCGAGCGCGGGATTCTCGGCGGGCTTGTTGCTCACCGGATCCGTGCCCTGCACCGGCGCGGGGTTGGCGTTGTTCGCCAGCTCGGCGTCGTAGTTCCGGCCCGCATCGGCGAAAGCCTTGCGCAGCGGGTCCTGTTCGACGAAGGCGTCGATGTCCAGGTCCGCGAAGTCGCCGATGCTCTTCAGATACTTGACGTCGTCCTTGAACGCGGCCAGCAGGCTCGGCTTCAGCGTGGTGTCGAAGGAGGTTCCGCCCGGCCCGTTGTAGAGGTACACGACCTCCTGTGCCAGTCCGGAGTTCTCGGCGACGAGGCGCGCCGCTTCCAGGGGCTCGGTGTGGATGAAGTCGGTCGCGTCCAATTGTGCGCGCAGGAAGGCATCGAGTACCTCGGGATGGTTCTTGGCGTAGTCACGACGAGCCACCACACCGTGGAAGGTGGGCACGTTCAGTTCGGCGCCGTCGTAGAGGAGTTTGGCCTTGTCCTGGAAGACGAGCAGCCCGGGCCAGGCCACGAACTGCGACAGCGCCGCCACCTGACCCGATTCCAGCGCCGAGGCGCCGACCTGCGGCTGCTGGTTGAGCACCTCGACCCCGGCCTTGGGGTCGATGCCGGCCCGGGTCAGGGCCTGCACCAGGGTGCCGTGCCCGGCCGAGCCGACGCTGGCCGAGACCTTCTGCCCGGCCAGGTCGTTGATGGTGCGGGCCGGAGAATTCGGCGCGACCACCACCATGTTCAGCGCGCCCTTGGGGTTGTAGCCGGTGATGGACACCAGCTCGGTGCGCGACCGCTCGTTGGCCTGCGTCCGCGAGCCGTTGATCAGCAGCGGGTAGTCGCCCATCGAGCCGATGTCGATCTTCTCGGCCACCATCTGCGCGGTGATCGGCGCACCGGTGTCGTAGTCCTGCCACTCCACCTGATACTTCGGCCCACCCTTAGCGGTCAGGTCGTTCAGGCGCTGCTCCAGAAAGCCCTTGGCCTTCAACAGGGTTCCGGCGGTGACGGTATTGATGGTCTTGGACTGGTAGCCGACGACGAGTTTGACGGTGTCACCGCTCGCGGATTCCTCGAGCGAGCAGCCGGTGACGGTGAGCGACAGCGCCGCGGCGAGCGCGAGGGCGGCGAGGCGGGCGGGGCGGAACTTCACGGTGAATCCTTCAGCGGAGCAGGTAGGGCATGTTGACGGTGACGGCGCCGGTGGGACAGCGGGCGGCGCAGGGCCCGCAGTACCAGCACTCGTCCACGTGCATGAACGCCTTGCCGTTCTCGGGATTGATCGCCAGCGAATCGAGCGGGCAGATCTCCACGCAGAGCGTGCAGCCTTGAATGCACAGGGATTCGTCGATGGTCACCGGGACATCCGCCCGCTGGTTGACCAGGGCCATTCAGATCAGCCTCCAATCGGTGCGCTCCGGCGGCCGGATGAGGCTGCCGCGCATGGTGATCCGGTCGCCGCGCATCCGGATGTATTCCAGGTCGACCGGGCGGCCGTCCTCGAGTTTGGTGAGCCGCTCCAGCAGCAGCAGCGCGCCGCCTTCGGGCAGTTGCAGGGTCGCGGCCGAATGGGCGTCCGCGCTGATGGCTTCCAGGGCCAGATCGGCCGAGCCGAGCGGACCGCCGCTGATCTGCTCGATGAGCGCGAAGACGTCGTTCGTCTCCAGATCGCGGGTCAGGACCTGCTCGCCGATATCGGGGACCAGGTAGGTCAGGTCCAGGCTGAGCGGCAGATCGCCGAACCAGCGGAGACGTTCTATATAGACGGCCTGCTGCCCGGGTTCCAGGCGCAGGCGCCGGGCCACCGCCGGCGGCGGGGTCACGCGGTGCGCGGCACGCACCTCGTTGTGCACCTCGCCCTGCCCGCGCAGGGTTTCCTTCAACCCGAGCAGGGCGTCGAGGCCGTGATCGTATTTGCGGCGCGCCACGTGGGTGCCGATCTTGGGCGCGCGCTCGATGAGGCCCTCGTCCTTGAGCAGGGCGAGCGCGTCGCGCACCGTGTTGCGGGACACCGTGAACTCGGTGGCGAGTTCCTGTTCGGTGGGCAGCGAGTTCTCGAAGGCGTCCGCGTGAATCTGCTGCCGGAGGATATCCGCCACCTGGCGGGCGCGATCGGCCCGGCGGATCGGGGTGCGCAAGGGTGTCGGTTCTGCTGACATTTCGTACTCCTTTCCGCCATTGACCTGCGGTTTCGAACTGTAGCGGCGCATCGGTCGGCCGCTCGCGGACCAAGATCGGACACGTTTGCGCGCCGGCGGCAATGCGCCGGTTCCGGCCCGCGGCGTCACCCGTACGGCCTGCCGATTCCCGGACCGCGCGGGGTATTGCGCCACCGCGGCCCGCGCCGGTGCGGCTTGCAATCACGGTGATCCGAATGCGTGTGCGCTCGCGCGGGGCGGAGTGAGGTGGACTACGGGCCCTGTCTCGAGATGTGGGAGCGCTGTCCGAGTTCACAGTGGCGTCGGTCACGCCGGGGCGGTATTCCGCCACCCCGGTCTCGATTCGGCAAACAGCAAGGGCCGCAAAATATTCGGTGCGGAGGCGGCCGCATCGGAGGGTTTGGGGCGGGGGCGGGACGCCACGCTCGGGTACCCCGGCAGCCGTTCGTTATCTTCCGTTCGGCTCGAGCGGAGTGTTAACTTGAATCCATGTCCGCCACCCATCCCCTCGCCGCACGGGTCACCTACGTGACCGTCGCGCTGGGTGTGCGCCTGCCGCTCCAGCGGGAACTGTGTTGTCCCCGCTCCAGCGCAGCCGAGATCTAGTCTCTCCGATTCGTTCGAATTCGGGTTTGTTCGCTGCACCGCTGACTATCTCCATCTAGGCATTCGTCCCCCCTCTGATCAGGCCGGGACCGCAGCAAGGACCGATTCATATGTCCAGCCCCACGCTCGAACGCACCCTTTCCACCAAGACCACCGCGGCCACCGCGCGGCTCGCCCCGGCTCGTCCCGCGGTACCGCCGGAGCTGCGCATTACCGACAACCCGGCCGCCGCCGTCCTGCGGGCCGCGGCGCGCGGGCCCATCTTCCGCGATATCGCCGCGCAGGCAACGGGTCTCAGCATCGCGACCGTGAATCGCCAAGTCTCGGCGCTGCTCACGGCCGGACTGCTGCGCGAGCGCGCGGACCTCACCGCCTCCGGCGCGGTGGGCCGTCCCCGCGTGCCCTTCGAGGTCGACACCGATTCGTTCGTGACGGTCGGCGTGCACATCGGCGCCAGCGTCACCCGCATCGTGGCCGCCGACCTGTCCGGCCGCATCCTCGGCGGACTCGAGATCGCAACTCCGCAAACGGGTCAGGACGCCGCGCTGACCATAGTGGCCCGCAGCGCCAAGGCGTTCCTCGATCGCCTGCCGCGCCGCCGCCCGCTGTGGACCGGCGTCGCGCTGGCGGGCCGGGTCGATCCCGCCGCGGGCGTGGTCGATCACCCGCGCCTCGGCTGGCAGGCCGCACCCGTGGCCGCGGTCTTCAGCAGCGTGCTGGATCTGCCGGTGTCGGTGTCCGCGCACGTGGAGGCCATGGCCGCCTCGGAACTGTTGCTGGCCAACCGCGAACCGGGCGAGGGCCCGCGCCCCGGCAGCAGCCTGTACATCTACGCCCGGGAGACCGCGGGCATCGCGGTGACCCTGCACGATCGCGTGCACACCCCCGCCAACGGCCCCGGCTCCATCGCGCACCTGCCGACCGGCTCGGACGCCGATTGCACCTGCGGCCGGCGCGGTTGCTTGGAGGCGACCATCGGTGAGCGCTTCTTCCTGGAGCGCGCGGTGCGCCGCGGCGTGCTGCCCAAGCCGGAGGCCACCCGCCGCCCGGCGATCACCGATCTGTATCGCGCCGCGGACGCGGGCAACACCGCCGCTCGCGATCTGCTGCTCGAGCGCGCCGACATCCTCGGCCGCACCGCGGCGCTGGTGCGCGACATGTTCAATCCCGATCGCGTCGTGCTGGGCGGGCAGGCCTTCACCGGCTACCGGCCCGGAATGGAGCGGGTGGCACAGGCTTTCGCCGAGAGCACCACGCTGCCCGCGGCGGATCTGCGGGTGAGCCGCTTCGGCGGGCGGGTGCAGGAGTTCGCGGCCGCGGTCACCTCGCTGAGCGTGTTCTACGCCGATCCGGTGTCGGCGATGCGGCGCGCCACGCGCACCGCGCGCTGACCGGAAGGGCTCGGCCGGAACGGATCTCCGGCCGAGCACGGCACACTCCGCGCCGTCGATGATCTCGGAGGCACACGCCGTACGAGCACGCGGCAGATCAAGCGCCCGCTCCACGTGCTGACCGAGATCTACATCGCTGAGCCCGAAGACACACCGCGCGACTGTTCGGCGTCGCGACTGCCACGAGGCCGAAGGGTCGTCGACCACGGCTACAGCGTTCGCGGCCATCGACTTTCGGCGCTGCGATACTCCGGGCTGCACCCGCCCGGATGTTCCGGCACTGCGGCGTTGCGATGGTCCCCGGGCGCTGCGGCGTTGCGAATTCCGGGACTTCGGTGTGCCGCTCCGAGGCTTCGACCTTCGGCCACGTCGCCCCGGTGCAGAACCTGCGACGGCACCGAAGCCGGGCCCGGACGGTCCACGGTCCGGGCCCGGCCCCGGGCTCGGCTGCGCTCGGCCCTGTCGCGCAGCCGTTCTCACCTCGCTCGCGCTGGAGTCCCCTTCCCCGAGAGCGAGGTGAGAGCTCAGGCCGCCTTGACGTGGGTCAGGCCCCACTCGCGCGCCAGCAGGCGGTGCGAGGTGAGCCGATCCTCGTGGCGGTGGGTGACGCTGGTGACGACGAGTTCGTCCGCACCGGTGAACTCGCGCAACGCGTGCAGGCGCGCGGCGACGGTGCCGGGAGCGCCGACGAACTGGGTGGCGACCCGGTCGCCGACCAGCCGGCGCTGATGGTCCGACAGCGGCGGGGCGGTGTCCGGGTCGAGGTACTCGGCCGCGCCCTCTCCGCTGCGAATGCTGTAGACCCAGTGCGGGTAGGTGGAGGCCAGGTGCCGGGCGGTGGCGTCGTCCTCGGCGACCACCACGTCGGCCGAAACCACCAGGTACGGGCGGGGATAGCGCTCCGAGGGCCGGAAGGCGTCGCGGTACGCCTGCACGGTCTCCACGATCGTGCCGGGTGAGACGTGGTAGTTGGCGGCGAACGGCAGCCCCAATTCCCCCGCCAGCTGCGCGCTTTCGCCGCCGCTGCTGCCGAACAGCCACGGCTGCACGTCCGCGCCCTCACCGGGGACCGCGCGCAGGTGCACGCCGTCGGTGCCGGTGTAGTGGCCGGTCAGCAGATCGCGGATCTGCTGCACCTGTTCGCTGTAGGGCAGCGGCCGCGACCCCGGCAGGTGCAGCGCCTCGAGGCCCGCGGCGATCCGGCTGGTGTCCAGCAGCTGCCCCGGGATGAACGGCGGCGGGATCACCACGCCGTCCCGGACCTCGGTGCGCCGCTCCGGATTCGGCACCGGTCGCACGCCCGCCGAGCGCAACTGCTCACCGCGATGACCCGATCGGCCCAGGCCCAGATCCAGGCGGCCGGGATGCAGGGCGTCCACCGTGCCGAACGCCTCCACCACCGCCGCGCTGGTGTGATGCCCCAGCAGCACCGCCGCCGTCCCGACCCGGATGGACTCGGTGGCCGCGGCGATCAGCGCGACGAGGGTCGTGGGCGCCGAACTCGCCACCGCGACGAAATGATGCTCGGCGATCCAGTACCGGCGGTAGCCCCAGCGTTCGGCGTTGCGCGCCAGGTCGATGGTGTTGCGCAACGCCTGGCGGGCATCGGATCCCGCGCTGATCGGCGACAGGTCCAGGACCGACAGCGGGATGGTCATGCCGCTGTCGCTTTCCCCGGATCCCGCTCGCCCGCTTCGAGTTCCAGCGGCAGGCGATTCTGCGCGGGGGCGATGGGGCAGGTCGCGTAGTCGGTGAAAGCGCAGGGCAGATTGACGGTCCGGTTGAAGTCCAGGGTCAGGGTGCCGTCGGGGGCGGGGCGGGGAATGTCGAGCCGGCGGGCGCCGCCGTAGGTGGTGACGCCGCTGGTGCCGTCGGTGAACAGCAGGTGCAGGCCGAAGGTCTGGTTGCCGAAGACGATGAGCCGGTGCTCGAGTCCACCGAGTTCGAAGGTGACGGTGCCGGTCGCGACGTGGTGGTGTTCGAGCCCGTCGACGACGGCTCCGGTGGTGACCACCCGCGCCACCTCGAACGGCTCGAAGCGGCCGAGCACCGTCCAGCGCGGATCGACCGGGTAGACCGGGATCTCGGTGAACGCGGCCAGGGCCGGGGCCGCCGGGTCGTGCACGCGCAGCGCGTACTGCTTGGTGCGGCGGATGATCTCGATGACGCGGTCGCCCGCGCGCACCTCGAGCCCCGGCTTGCCCTCACCCGGCGTGAACTCGACCTCGCCGTCCAATTCGGCTCCGTCAAACCGCAATTCGTCGCCCGCGCCGGCCCGTACGTAGACGTGCTCGCCCTCGGCGCGCCAGCGCCCGGGCAGGCCGTCGATCACTTCCTCGGTGGCGCCGAGCCAGTGCAGCCCCGTGAGGCTGAGCCAGCCCAGCGGCTGCCGGGCCCACTCCTGTCGCTCCGCGCGCCAGGTGACCCACTGCTGTTCGAATTCGGTGACGGTTGCGGTCATGACGCACGTGCTCCTTCGGTGCCGAGAATGGGGGCGCAACCGAGGTGGTCGCGCGCGGGGTGTACTCGGTGCGGAGTTCCGGCGACCCCCGCGGTCCGGAATCGGCGGGCGGTGCGCCGGGGACGACGGATGGTTCGGCACCGGGACTCCGGTGATAGCGACAGCTTCGACGCTACGAAGGCGGGCGGCCGGTGTCGCGGGTCCCGCTCATCGTGAATTATTTCGCCGCACCGTGTTTCGCCCCCCGATCACACCGCGGCGGTCAGGACGCGCGAACCCCTTCGGCGTCGAGGTGGGGGTGGCGCAGGCCGAGGTGGTCGCGCAGGGTCGTGCCGGTGTACTCGGTGCGGAAGGTGCCGAGTTCCTGGAGCTCGGGGACCACCTTGTCCACGAACTCGTCCAGGCCGCCGGGGGTCAGGTGCGGGACCAGGACGAAGCCGTCGGCGGCATCGGATTGCACGTGGTTGTCGATCGACAGCGCGACCTCGCGGGGGGTGCCCACGAACTGCTGGCGCGCGGTGGTCGCGATGATCAGCTCGCGGATGCTGAGGTTCTCGGCCTCGGCCTTGGCGCGCCACGCCTGCGCGACCGCCAGCGGATCGCGGGCGTGCCGGACCCGGCCGCGGGTGATGTTCACGTTGTCGACCGGATCGATGTCCGGGAGCGGGCCGTCCGGGTCGTAGGCGGACAGGTCCCGGCCCCACACCTGTTCCAGGAAGGCGATCGCGGTCTGCGGGGTCACCTGGCCGCGGCGGATCACGCGGGCGTTCTCGGCCGCGTCGGCGGCGGTGTCGCCGAGCACGAAGCCCGCGGCGGGCATGATCTTCAGATCCTCGCGCCGGCGACCGTACTTGGCGAGCCGGTCCTTGACGTCCCGGTAGAAGCGCTGTCCGTCCTCGAGTTCACCGTGCGCGCTGAAGATGACATCGGCCTTGGCGGCGGCGAATTCGCGGCCCTCGTCCGAATCGCCCGCCTGGATCTGCACCGGGTAGCCCTGCGGACTGCGCGGGAGCGCGAACTCGGCCTCGATGTCGAACTGGTCGCTGCGCAGGCGCACCGTGGCCGGGGGCGGGGCGAAGACGCCGCGCGCACGGTCGACCACCGGTCCGGCGGCGGGCGGGCTGTCCCACAGCGCCCGGGTCGCATCGATCACCTCGGCGGCGCGGGTGTAGCGCTTGGCGTGCTCCAGATAGCCGCCGCGCCGGAAGTTCTCGCC
This sequence comes from Nocardia sp. NPDC003693, assembly GCF_053981095.1. Lineage (NCBI taxonomy): Bacteria > Bacillati > Actinomycetota > Actinomycetes > Mycobacteriales > Nocardiaceae > Nocardia > Nocardia sp. NPDC003693. The sequence continues at coordinate 124,748 of NZ_JBSFNO010000018.1, read as the reverse complement.
GGTGAAGGCGTCGGACGAGGTGACGGCGTTCCAGGCCGCGCGCCCGCCGGAGAGATGGTCGAGCGACGCGAATTGCCGTGCCAGCTCGAAGGGTTCGTTGTAGGTGGTGTTGATGGTGCCCGCCAGGCCGAGGTGCGTGGTGACCGCGGCGAGGGCGTTGAGCACGGTGAAGGTGTCCGGCCGGCCCACCACGTCCAGATCGTGGATCCGGTCCAGGTGCTCGCGCAGTCGCAGGCCCTCGGCGAGGAAGAAGAAGTCGAACCTGCCGCGCTCGGCGGTGCGCGCCAGGTGCACGAAGTTCTTGAAGTCGATCTGGCTGCCCGAGCGCGGGTCGGTCCAGACGGTGTTGTGATTGACGCCCGGGAAGTGCGCGGCGAGGTGGATCCGCTTGCGTATCGGCTGTTCCGGCATGACTCTCCTCAGGCGGTGGCGTAGCGGTTGACGGGGCGCGGCAGGCCGAGCCGGGAGCGCAGGGTGCGGGCGCCGTCCGCGCCTGACTCCGCGGGGCCGGGCGTCGGCGGCGCGATCAGCGGCAGGTACTCGAGCACGGCGGGCAGCGCGAGCGGCCGCAGCACCACACCGTCGGCGGCACAGTCGATTTCGACCTGCCGCAGCAGCTCGTTGAGCTCGGCGGCCGTGCCGATGTGGAACACGGTGGCGGGCGCGGGTGTAGCGAACCAGTCCTCGAGTTCGGCGACGCCCGCGGCCGCCGCGTCGGCGGTCTCGGCAAGGTGGACGTCGATGTCCAGCAGCACGCGCAGCCGCTGGGGATCGCGGCCCGCGGCGGCGGCCGCGGTGCGGAGTTCGGTGCGCACGGCCGCCGCGGTGGCGAGATCCGCCGCGGCGATGCGCACGATGTCCGCGCGGTGCACCGCCACGCGGGCGCTGGGCGTGTCGGCGGCCCGCACGGTCACCAGGGGCTGGCCCTGCGGCGGGCGCGGGGTGATGGAGGGGCCCTTCACCGAGAAGTTGTCGCCGGTGAAGTCGATGTAGTGCAGCTTGTCCCGGTCGATGAAGCGGCCGGTCGGGGCGTCGCGGATCTCGGCGTCGTCCTCCCAGCTGTCCCAGAGCGCGGTCACCACCTCGATCGCCTCGTCGGCTTCGTGCCAGCGGGAGCGGGCATCCTGTTCCGCCTTGCGCCCGAACAGCCGCGCCTCGCCGTCGGCGGCGACGGTGACCTCCCAGCCCGCCCGGCCGAGGCTCGCGAAGTCCAGGCTCGCAACGGCTTTGGAGAGATGGAACGGCTCGGTGTGGGTGACGGGCGCCTGCGGCACCAGGCCGATGCGCTCGGTCACCGCGGCCGCCCGGGCGGCGATGGCGACGGCGTCGAGACTGCCGAGCACCCCCGCGCCGGGCTGACCGGTCGCGCCCGCGCCGGGCCGGCCGGTCGATGCCGCGTACGAATCCGGGATGAAGGCGAGGTCGATGCCCGCGGCGTCGGCGGCGCGCAGGGCGTCCACCCAGTAGCCGGGGGTGAAGAGTTCCTCCGCGCGCGAGTCCGCGCGCCGCCAGGAAGCCGGGTGCGTGCCGGTGCCGGGCAGTTCCAGTCCGAGCAGCAGCGGGGTGAAGCGCGGCATCACGCCGTCCTTTCGACGAGGGGGGCGAGCTCGGGCGCGGCGTCCGGGCGCGCGGGCGCGACGGCGCTCCGGGCGCGGGGTACCGCCGCGAGCAGCTCGCGGGTGTATTCGTGCCGCGGATCGCCGAAAAGATCGGCGGTGGCGGCGGTTTCGACGATGGTTCCGTCGCGCATGACCGCGACCCGGTGCGCGAGCCTGCGCACGACGGCCAGATCGTGCGAGATGAACAGGTAGGCCAGGCCCAGCTCGGAGCGCAGGCCCTCCAGCAGTTCCAGGATCTGTGCCTGCACCGAGACGTCGAGCGCGGACACGGGTTCGTCCAGCACCAGCAGTTCCGGCCGCAGCGCCAGGGCCCGCGCGATGGCGACCCGCTGGCGCTGGCCGCCGGAGAGTTCGGCCGGTCGGCGCGCGGCGTACGCGGCGGGCAACGCGACCTGCCCCAGCAGGGCGGCGACGTCCTCCCGCCGCGACCGCCGGTCACCGATTCCGAAGGCCTGCAACGGTTCCGCGATGATGCGCCCCACGGTCAGCTTCGGATTCAGGGACACGTACGGGTTCTGGTAGACGACCTGGATGCGGCGGCGCAGCGCGCGCAGCGCCGTCCCGCGCAGCCCGCCGATGTCCTGCCCGTCGAAGGTGACGGTGCCCGCGTCGGGCGTCTCCAGCCGGGCGATCAGGCGCGCGGTGGTCGACTTGCCGGACCCGGATTCGCCCACCACGGCCAGGGTTTCGCCCCGCCCGATGGTGAGCGAGACGTCCGCGACGGCCGCGAGCGATACCCCGCGCGCGATGTCGAAGGACTTGCGCAGGCCGGTGGCGGTGAGCAGCGGGGCCGGCGACGCCGAGGGTCCGGCACCACGGCTCACGCCCGAGGTGGTCCGCGATGCCGCGGAGGACTTCGCCACCGCCCCGGCCGCCGAAACCCCCGCGGGCTCAGCCGCTTTCGATCCCGCATCGCGCGGGCCGGTCTCGCCGCCGTATCCGTCGAGTTCCAGTCCCGGCGCGGCCGCGATGAGCCGCCGGGTGTACTCGTGCCGGGGATCGCGCAACACCGTTGCGGTGTCGCCGATCTCGACGATCCGGCCCTGCCGCATCACCGCGATGCGGTCGGCGCGTTCGGCGGCGACGCCCAGATCGTGGGTGATGAGCAGCACCGACGTGCCCGACTCCGCGGTGCGCGCGGCCAGGTGGTCCAGAATGCGGCGCTGCACCGTCACGTCCAGTGCGCTGGTCGGCTCGTCGGCGATCACCAGTTCCGGGCCGCAGGCCAGCGCGATCCCGATGAGCACCCGCTGGCGCTGCCCGCCGGAGAGGTCCTGGGGATACTGCCGGGCGCGCACCTCGGGGCGATCGAGCCCGGCCTGCTCCAGGATGCGCACGGCCTCGGCGGCGGCCGTGCGCCGGTCCGCGCGACCGTGGATGCGCAGCACCTCGGCGATCTGATCGCCGATGCGCAGCACCGGATTCAGCGACGTGCCCGGATCCTGCGGCACCAGCCCGATGCGCGCCCCGCGAATGCGCTGCAGCGCCCGCCGCGGCGCCCGATCGAGTCGCTCGCCCGCGAATTCCACTTCGCCACCGGTGATCTCGCCGCCGGTGAGCAGCCCGATCACCGCGTGCGCCAGGGTCGACTTGCCGGAGCCCGACTCCCCCACCAGGGCCAGGGTTTCCCCGCGCTCGACCCGGAGCGCGACGTCGTGCACCGCGACCGTGGTCCCGGTGCTGCCGCGATATTCCACGCGCAGGCCCTCGACGCGCAGCAGTGCCGCGCTCATCGGACGTTGTCCCCGCTGATCGCGCGGGAGATCCGCTGGGTGGACAGCACCAGGGCGATGATCACCAGACCGGGCAGGGTGGTGAGCCACCAGGCCGTCGCCAGGAAGTTCCGGCTCTCGGCGATGAGCGAACCCCATTCCGGGGTGGGCGGCACCGCGCCGTAGCCGAGGAAGCTGAGCGAGGCGATCGCGAGCACCGCCACCCCGAACTCGATCGCCGCCAGCGCGGCCACCGGCCCGTAGGCGTTGCGCAGGACATGCCTGAACAGCACGGTGGGCCACCGCACGCCGGCGGCGAAGGCGGCCTCCACGTAGGGCGCGCGCCGCACCCGCAGCACCTCCGCGCGCATGACGCGGGCGAAGCGGGCGACCAGCGCGATCCCGACGGCGATGGCCACGTTCGTGGTGCCCGCGCCGAGCACGGTCACCGCGGCCAGCGAGAGCAGCAGCTCCGGAATCGCCAGCAGCACGTCGATCGCCCGGGACAGCACGGTGTCCACCACCCCGCCCACGGCCCCCGCCACCAGCCCGACGAGCGCGCCGACGACCAGGCCGATGAGCACCGCGAAGACCGTGGCGCTGAGCGAGAGCGCGGCCGCGTGCACGACCCGGGTGTAGAGGTCGCGGCCCAGATTGTCGGTGCCGAACCAGTGTTCGGCGCTCGGCGGCCGGAACTTCTGCGCCGGTACGCCGGTCAGCGGATCGCCCGAGGCGAACAGCCCCGGCGCCACGGCCCAGCCGAGCACCAGCAGCAGGACTCCCGCGGCGGCCAGCAGGCCCAGGTTCCCGCGCAGCGACCACGACGCGAAGCGCGAATCACGCTCGGCCGTGCGACTTTCCGCGACACCGGGCGCTTCGTACCCGGCGAGGGCGTCAGTCATCGACGATCGCCCAATCGGTGTACCAGTACCCCATACCGGTGTCGACGAGGGCGTGCGACAGGAGCAGCACGCGGCGGCGCGAACGGAAGCCGGTGTCGCCGCTGTCGCTCGTGCCACGCCACCGGGAACGCAGCCGGGTCACGACCGCGCGCAGCGGGCGCGGGGCGGGCAGGGCGGGGACGACGAAGGTGGAGAATCCTGGGTCAGACACGGGCGCGCTCCTTGCTCGAACGGTGCTGGACCACACGGGGATCCAGTAGCGGGAGAATGAGGTCGATCAGCAGGTTCACGCTCACGAAGACCAGGGCGGCCAGGGTGACGATCCCCAGCACCACCGGAATGTCCTGCATGAGCACCGCTTCCTGGGTGAGCCGGCCGATACCGTTGCGCGCGAACACCGTCTCGACCACGACCGAACCGGCCAGCACGGTGCCCACCCACAGGCCCGAGACCGTCAGCGCCGGCCCGGCGGCGGGCCGCAGCACGTGGCGCAGCTGCACCCACCAGCGCGACGCGCCCTTGGCGAAGGCGACCTCCACGAAGGGTTGTCGCCAGGTGGTGACGAGGCCGGCGTACAGCACCTGGGCGATGACCGCGCCCACCGGGATGGCCAGGGTGAGCGCCGGGAGCACCGTCCCGGTGAACCCGGTCCCGCCGAACGCGGGGACCAGCCGCAGCTGGAACGAGAACACCTGCAGCAGAATCAATCCCACCCAGAAGGTGGGCATGGACGCGCCCAGCGGCGGTAGGGAGGTCAGCAGTCCGCGCAGCCATCCCCGCTCGGTGTAGGAGGCGGCCAGCGCCAGGGCGACACCGCCGATCACCGCGAACAGCAGGGCGGTGCTCGCCAGGGCCAGTGTGGAGGGCAGCGCGTCGGCGAGTGCGCCGGTGACCGACTGCCCCGTGCCGACGGAGTGGCCGAGGTCGCCGCGCACCGCGTGCGAGATCGCCGTCCAGTACTGGACCCAGACCGGTTGATCCAGGCCGTATCTCGCGCGCAGTTCGTCCAGCGCCGCGGCGTCGATCGGCGTACCCGGGGTGGCGTTGGCGACCAGCTCCACCGGATCCGAGGGCAGCAGGTACAGCACCACGAAGGACAGGCTGAACGCCGCCCAGAGCACCCCCGCCGCCTGCAGGACTCGGCCGATCACGTAGCGGCGCACGGCGTTACCGCTGGATCCAGGTGTCGTGGAACTGCAGTCGGGCCGAGGCCTCGAACTTCAGGTCCGCGACCTTGCCGCCGACCCCGATGGCCTGGGACAGCTCCACCGTGGGAATCCACAGGCCCTCGTCGAGCACCGCGCCCTGTGCCTCGTTCAGCAGGCGATTGCGCTCGGCCGGATCGGTCGCCGAGAGCTGACCGCTCAGCAGCGCGTCCAGCTTCGCGTTCGGGCCGCGGCCGTTGAGGTTGCGCTGGTCGACCCCGAACGTGGTGCGCAGGATGTCACCGTCGGCGCGGGTGGTGTTGTAGTAGTTCAGGTCGAAGTTCTTGGTGTTCTGCCTGGCGGTGGACTCCGCCACCGAGACCTGCTCCAGCTTCAGGTCGAAGCCGATGCCGCGCAACTGCTGCTGGGTCAGCTCCAGAATCGCCTGATTGCCCGCGAACGCCGGGGCGAAGGTCACCGCGGCGGACAGGCGCTGCCCATCCTTGACGCGGACGCCATCGGCTCCCGGCACCCAGCCGGCTTTCTCGAGGATCTGCTTCGCGGCGTCCTGATCGAACCGCAGCCGCGCCGACAGATCGGCGTACCCCGGAGTGCGCGAAGCCAATACGCTGCTCGCGGTCTTGAACTGCGGACCGAGCACGGTGTCCACCAGTTCCTGGCGGTTGATGGCGGTCAGCAGGGCCGCGCGCACGGCCGGGTCGGTGAACGGTCCGCGGGTCACGTTGGGCTGCAGGCCGAACGGCAGTCCGGGGTTGGAGGTGAACTGCACCCGGGCGCCCGCGGACTCGAGCTGCGGAACATCCTGCGGCAGCGCGTCACTGATGGCGTCGAGCTGGCCCGAGGCCAGGCTGCCGGTGCGCACCCCCGACTCCGGGACCACCGTGAAAACGATCTTGTCCAGGTACGCCTCGCCCTGGGTGGCGAAAACGGCGGAGCCCCAGTTGTATCCGATCCGCTTGGCCAGGGTCGCCGAGGCGCCCTGCTTCCACTCCGCGTAGGTGAACGGACCGCTGCCGACATTGCCGCCCAGGCAGCGGTCGTCGGCCGACTTGGCGAGGGTGGCCTCGCCCTGGATACCCAGCTGCGGCGTCGAGGTCGCCTGCAGGAATTGCGAATTGGGCGTGTTGAAATCGACCTGCACGGTGCGCGCGTCGACCGCCTTGCTGCCGGCGTATCCGGAGAGATAGCTCGCCGCCAGTGGCGCCTTGGCGCCACCCAGCGCGACGATCGAGTCGAAATTCTTCGCCACCGAATCCGCGGTGAGCGGGGACCCGTCGCTGAAGGTGACGCCCTCGCGCAGCTGGAAGCGGAACGTCTTGGCGTCCTGGCTCACGAACCACGACGAGGCCAGCCACGGCGTGATCCTGCCGGTCTCGGGATCCTGGTCGGTCAGCGAATCGACGACCTGCCGGGTGACGTAGATGGTCTGGTTCGTCGCCGACTGCGCGGGATCCGAGCACGTCGGAGCCGTCGACAGACCGTAGCGCAGGGTGCCGCCGGGCTGTGGCGGTCCCGACGGCTCCCCGCTGCCGCTGTCCGCCCCTCCGCACGCGGCGAGGGACAGGGCGGCGGCTACGGTGCCGGCGAGGGCGAGGGAACGTTTCACTGAGGGTCTCCGGAGGGGTAACGATCGGCGCCGAGCGGACGGCTCGGAATGTGATGGCGCAGTTCGGGCGCCACCTCCGCCTGGAACAGTTCGAGGCTTTCGCGATGCTGCTTGTCGGTGCGGCCGTCGCCGTCGGCGCCGAGGTGAACCACCTCGTGCCCGAGCGCCTCGTGATAGCGGTGCAGCTTGTCCAGCACCTGCGCCGGACTGCCGATCAGCGCCGAGGAACGCTCGACGAAATCCTCGATGGTGTCGAAAACGATGGGGGCGCCGAACTTTCGCGCCGCGGCCTGCCGGGCGGCGAACAGCGGGCGGTACGCGTCGACGGCCTCCTGCGAGTCGCGGGCCACCAGGAAGCCCGCGGTGCCCGCGCCGACCAGGGCCGCCGCCGGGTCGTGCCCGTACGCGGCCCAGCGCTCGCGATAGTGCGCGACCAACTCGGCGTACGGCTCGACCGGATTGGTGACGTTCGCCGAGAACAGCGGATCACCGTGGCGCGCGGCGTAATCCGCGGACTCGTGACTGGTCGCGCTGCCGTGCCAGATCCGCAGACGCGGCTGGAACGGGCGCGGCAGCGCCTTGGCCGCGGTCAGCGACGGGCGGAACTTTCCGGCCCAGGTGACGCTGTCGTGTTCCCAGAGCCGCCGGAAGAGTTCGTAGCCCTCCCGATTGCGCTCCCACTGATCCTCGACGGTGACGTGGAACAGCTGGGCCTGAGCCGCGCCGTTGCCCTTGCCGATGATCAGTTCGAGGCGGCCGTCGGAGAGATTGTCCAGCGTGGAGTAATCCTCGAAGGCACGCACCGGATCCAGCAGGCTCAGCGTGGTGACGCCGGTGAACAGCGCGATGCGGGAGGTGACGGCCGCGATATGGCTCAGCACCACCGGCGGCGCGGCCGAGATGAAGGGATCCTCGTGCCGCTCGCCCACCGCGAAGCCGTCGTAACCGAGATCCTCGGCCAGGCGCGCGCTGTCGACGACGCGGCGCAGGCGCTGACGCGCGGTCTCGGTGACGCCGGTGACGGGATCGGGGGTGTGCGTGATCAGTGTCAGCAGCAGGAACTTCATCGAACGGTCCTCCATCGGTCCTGACCGAAGCACCCGCGCCCGGGAGCCCGGGGGGTCGCTGCGACTTCTGCGAGCCAGGTCTCTCGGTCGCTCTGGATGGTGCCGATGACGTTACGAAGCCGCGCGGCCGGTGTCGCCGGTCCGGATCATCGTGAGTTCAACCCGGACCGGCGGCGGTGGATCAGGGCTGGAAATTGTGGAACAGCAGGACCGAAAGTCCCAGGCCCACCGCCAGATTCACGAGCGTCGCGGCGCCGAAGACCACGATGGGCCGCGGGCCCGCCTCACGAATTCCCCTGGCGGAGAACGCGAGGCCGATGGAGACGAAGGCGAAGATCAGGAACCAGGTCCGCAGATCGTTCACCGTGGCGAGCGCCGGCTTGGGCTTGTCCGCGTACTGGGAGTACAGCGTGCCGATCACCGAGGCGGCGATGAAGCCGAGCACGAACTTCGGGAAACGCGCCCAGAATTCGCCGATGGTCGGGCGTTGCGCGGTGCCGGTGCGGTCCACCCGCAGGGCGAAGTACGCGGTCAGGGCGATGGCGACCAGGCCGATCAGCGCGTTCTGCGTGGTCTTGACGATGGTGGCGATCTGCAGCGACTCCTCGCCCGCCAGCGCGCCCGCGGCCGCGACGGCCGCGGTGGTGTCGATGTTGCCGCCGATCCAAGCGCCCGCCACCGCGTCCGACAGACCGAAGACGTCGGCCAGCCACGGCAGCAGGAAGATGGAGGGCAGCGCGAAGATGACCACCATGGACGCCGCGTAGGCGAGCTGCTCGCGCTTGGCCTGCACCGCGCCCGCCGCGGCGATCGCCGCGCTCACCCCGCAGATGGAGACCGCCGAGGCCAGCAGCGCGCGCAGGCGATCATCGATGCCGAGCACGCCGCCGAACCACCAGGTGAAGCCGAAGACCGCGGTGATGAGCAGCAGCGCCTGCAGAATCGCGGGACCGGCGGCCGTGGCCAGAATCTTCAGATTGATGGACGCGCCGAGCAGGACCACCCCGGTCTTGATGAAGAACTCGGTGCGGAAACCGGCCGACAGGCGTTCGCGCAGGCCGAGTTTCCAGAGCAGGGCGTTGCCGAGCAGGCCGAGAATGATGGCGTAGATGGGGTATTCGACGCTCTTGGCGATCTTCTCGAACGGGGTGTCGACCGCCCACTTGGGTGCGTTGACCTCCAGATAGCGGGTGATCGCACCGAGCACCACGACCACGGCGATGCCCGCGACGGCCAGGGCGATGCGATTGCCACGCGCCGGATCATCGGCGGTGGCGGCCGTCTCGGTTGCCGCGGCACTCGCCTCGGCGGACTTCACGAGCGATTCCTCTTGCGGCTGTGCCGGATCGGCAGTCTTCTCGCTCATCACGGCACCAGCCCGTCCGGCAGGATGCCGGTCAGCACGAGGGCCAGCAGGGTGAGTCCGGCGAACACCGCCAGCCAGTCCTCACTGATCCATGACCATCGTCCGGTCGCCGCCGCGACCTGTTCTCCGGCGGTTTCGTCCTGTGACATGACCGGGTACCCACTTTCGCCTAGCTACTGACCTACGCCGGGCGAAGCCTGCCGCCCGGCGATTTCAGTGCAGCACCGGCGGTTTTACGAGAACAGGTTTCAGCTCATGCGGATCGCAACGAGCGAAATCCACTCTGGTGGAACACCAATGGTTCGGTGGCGGGATGGGTGCTCAGCCGATGCACGCGCAACAGCACCACGGCGTGATCGCCGGCCGGAACCTGTTCGTGCACCGAGGTTTCCAGCCAGATCGTGGCGCCGCCGATGAACGCGGCATTGCCGTGGCCGGTGTGCAGATCCACGCTCCGGAACCGGTCGCCGGTGCGCGAACTCAGTTCCTTGGCGACCTGATCCTGCCCGGTCCCGAGCAGACTCAGACCCAGCCGGCTCGCCTTCTCCAGGCGCGGCCAGGTCTCGGAGGTGTACTGCACGCAGATGGCCACCAGCGGCGGGTCCAGCGACACCGGCACGAAGGTGCTCACCACCAGCCCGTGCGGTTGTCCGCCGATCCGCGCGCACACCGCCACGATCCCACTGGGGAAGTGCGCGAACGTCTTTCGCAGCTCGACCCCCTCCACCGAGGTGAGTGCGGCCGCGGCCCCGTCCGGAAAGACATCCGCGTCGCCGCGAATCGAAGTCAGCTCGCCCATCTACCCACTCCACCATCCCGGCCTACCCCGGAACAGGTTTCAGCTCACCCCGATTCGAGCCCCGGGAACGCGAAACCCGCCCGGTCCGAAGGACCGGGCGGGTTCCGGGGTCCCGCGCACCGGACGTTGCAGGACCGGCAACGCGCCCCGGCTACTTGGCCGGAGCCACGAAGGGCTGGTTGATGGTGGTGAAGTAGTTGAACGCGGCGATGATCGCCACCGGGGCGGTGATGAAGATCTGGCCCGCGAGGGTGCCCAGGAAGCCGACCGTGGTGATGCCGGTGAGGCAGCCGAGCACGGTGCCGCCCAGCGCGCCGAACATGGCGGTCAGCGCGGCACTGGCGGCCAGGCCGACAGCGCCGCCGACGAGGCAGCCGACAGCCGCGCCACCGAGGCCACCGGCCAGGGTCGCGACGGTGCCGCCCATGGAGATGGTGTCGATCATGCGCTTCCAGGCGGCCTGTTCCCGGTCATACTCGGACTTGAACGGGGCCTGGTTCTCGAAGGGCAGGTTGACCGGCTTGTAGACGGCCTTGTCGATGGTGTACTCGGGGGTCAGCGTCGCGGTGTTGTCCGAGATGTTCGCGGCGATCGGGAACTCGAAATCGTCGACGCGGAACTTGAGCTCGGTGCCGGCGACGGTGGTCCCGTTCGCGGCCTTGATCTTGAAGACGCCGTCCTCGACGACCATCGCGCCCGCATCGGTGCGGATGATGGTGCTGGTGTCGGTGGTGGTGGCGGCGTAGTTGATCACGCCCTGGTCGGCGGGGGCTTCGGGAGCCGCGCCCGAGGTACCGGCGGTAATCCCCATGGCGGCGATCAGCAACGCCGCGGTGGCGGCGAATTTCTTCGAAAGCATGTTGTCGTTTTCCTCATCAGGCAGATCCGCAGGGGGAACGGAGGAATACAAACGTCGGCTCACGAACGGAATATGACTCGAGGGTGCCGCCACGATGAACTCTCGTGGCGACACCCTCGGGGGAGTACTACCGGATTACTTGGCCGGCGGGGTGAAAGGCTGGTTCACCGTGGTCAGGTACTGCGCGGCAGCCAGAATGGCGACCGGAGCGGTCACGAAGACCTGGCCAGCAATGGTGCCGAGGAAGCCGACCGCCGCCGCACCGGCGACGCAACCACCGAGCGGACCCGCGCCGAACAGAGTCGCCAGCGGCGCGGTCGCAGCCAGACCGACTGCGGCTCCAGCGGCGCAACCCAGCGCCGCGCCGCCGATACCACCGACGAGGGTTCCGACCGCCGCACCGAGGGTGATGGTGCTGGTGAGACGGGTCCAGGCCGCAACCTCACGCTCGTACTCGGTCTTCCACGGCGCCACGTTCTCGTAGGGCAGTGCGACCGGCTTGTAGACCGCGCTCGCCACATCGAACTTGGGGGTCAGGGTCGCGGTATTGCCCGAGATATCCGCGGCGATCGGGAACTCGAAATCGTCCACGCGGAAGTTCAATTCGGTGCCGGCGACCACGGTGCCGTTGGCTGCCTTCACCTTGAAGATTCCGTCTTCGACGACCAGCGAGCCCGCATCGGTGCTGATGATCGACTGGGTCTCGGTGGTGGTCTGGGTGTAATTGATTACGCCCTCGTCAGCCTTGACCGGGGACGCACCGGCGGTCCCGGAGGCCAGGCCCAGCGCCGTAACTACCAGCGCCGCAACTCCGGCGAACTTCCTCATCTTCATTGGTACTGCTTCCTCGCCACTGCCGAAACGAACTTGATAGCGGCAAGCATCAAGCAAACGACGCAGAACGAGGAGGTTAAAAACCAGCTTGATTCGATCGAGATAGGGGCTTGACTACTTGGCCTTGGCGGCCGCCTTGGCCTGCTTCTTGAATTCCCGCACCTGCCCCAGGGATTCGGCGTCGGTGACGTCGGCGACCGAGCGGCGGGAGTTCTGTTCGCCGTATGCGCCGGCGGCCTCGCGCCAGCCGCGGGCTTGCAGTCCGTCCTGTTTACCCAACAGCGCCAGGAAGATTCGGGCCTTCTGGTCGCCGAAACCCGGAAGGGCTTTGAGGCGTTTCAGGACTTCTTTGCCGTCGGGATCGCCCTCGGTCCACAGACCTGCGGTTTTGCCGTCGTAGTTCTCGACGATGAAGCGAGCCAGCTCCTGTACCCGGCGGGCCATGGAACGGCCGTACCGATGAATTGCCGGGGGCGTCGCGGCCAGCTCCTCGAATTCGGCCGGATCGGCGTCGGCGATTTTACGGATGTCGAACCCGCCCATTCGCTCGGCGATCTTCTGCGGGCCCCGGAACGCGTGTTCCATCGGGAACTGCTGGTCCAACGTCATTCCGACCAAAAGGGCGAAATCATCGGATGAAAGCAGGGCATCGGCTTCTGGTTCCTGAGCGATACACAGCGCGCGGCTCACCATGGGTCGATCATCCCATCCGGCCCGCGGACCGGTGACAGGGGTCACGCGAACACGCCACCTGGGCGCCGGCGTGGGCCGGTTGACCGGCCCGGTGGGATCTGGGAGTTTGTCGAACCATGAAGTACCTACTGCTCATCTACGGCAACCAGGAGAAATGGGATTCGATCCCGCCCGCGGAGTGGCCGCGCGTGGTGGCCGAGCAGGAGGCGTGGAACGCGCGCTATCGCGCCACCGGGGAACTGCTGGGCGCCTACGGTCTCGGCGACGCCGACACCGCGGAACTCGTGCTGCGCCGGGACGGCGCGCCGGTCGTGACCGACGGGCCCTACCTCGAGACCAAGGAGTACCTGGCCAGCCTCTACCTGCTGAACGTCGCGACCGCCGAGCGGGCGCGCGAGATCGCGGCCGACATCCCCATGGCCGATCGATCGCCGGTGGAAGTGTGGCCGGTGCTGCACGAGTCGCCGAAACAGTGACCGGCTCGGGCGTCGAATCGGTTCTGCGCGAGCTCGCGCCCGGCGTGCTGGCCACCCTGGTCCGGCGCTACGGCGACTTCGCCGCCTGCGAGGACGCCACCCAGGAGGCGCTGCTCGCCGCGACCACGCAGTGGCCCGAGTCGGGTATGCCGGACAACCCGCGCGGCTGGCTGGTGACCGTCGCGCAGCGGCGGCTCATCGACGAGATGCGCGGCGAATCGGCGCGCCGCCGGCGCGAGGAACGCGACGCGGCCGCCACCGTCGAACCCGGCGACGCGCCCGCCCACGATGATTCGCTCGCGCTGCTGTTCCTGTGCTGCCATCCCGCGCTGACTCCCCCGAGCCAGATCGCGCTGACGCTGCGCGCGGTCGGCGGCCTGAGCACCGCGCAACTCGCGGCCGCCTTCCTGGTGCCGGAAGCGACCATGGCACAGCGGATCTCCCGCGCCAAGCAGACCGTGGACGCCGCGGGGCGCGTCTTCGCCATGCCCGCGCCCGCCGAGCGGGCCACCCGGCTGGCTGCGGTGCTGCACGTGCTGTACCTAATCTTCAACGAGGGCTACACCGCTACCGCCGGAACGGATCTCGTGGCACCCGACCTCAGTGACGAGGGAATTCGACTCGCGCGCATGCTCTTCCGGCTGCTGCCCGCGGACGCCGAAGTGGCCGGGCTGCTGGCCCTGATGCTGCTCACCGACGCGCGCCGGGCCGCGCGCGTGGACGCCGCCGGGGACCTGGTGCCGCTCGACGAGCAGGATCGCGGACTGTGGGATCACGCGCGGGTCGCCGAGGGGGTCGAGCTGATCACCGCGACGCTGGCGCGCGGGGACGTCGGCCCGTACCAGCTGCAGGCCGCGATAGCCGCCGTGCACGACGAGGCCGAAACCGTCGAGACCACGGACTGGCCGCAGATCCTCGCGCTCTACGACCTGCTCGAGCGCGTCGCGCCCAATCCCGTCACCACGCTCAATCGCGCGGTCGCGGTGGCCATGGTCCTCGGACCCGCGGCCGGGCTGGCCGTCATCGCCGAGCTGGAGTCGGACCGGCGAATGGCCCGCCATCACCGGCTGCTCGCCACCCGCGCGCATCTGCGCGAACTCGCGGGCGACCGCGCGGGTGCGGCCCGGGACTATCGCGCGGCCGCCGACCGGGCCGACAATGCCCCTGAGCAGCGCTATCTCGCCGGGAAAGTTTTTTCGCTGACGATGTAGAGATCGCGGCGACCGCTCCGACCACCTCGCGTAAGGCACCGAAAAGCCAACCCGAGGAGTCACCGTGAACACCACCCGCGAACCCATCGTCCGCGCCGACATGAGCATCTCCCTGGACGGATTCGTCTGCGGCCTGGGAGCGCTCGAGCCGCCGTACCTGGACGAAGGCTTCCATCGCGTCACCGAGTGGGCCGTCAAGCACTTCGTCTGGCAGGAGCAGCACGGCCTCACAGGCGAGACGTCCGCGACCGCCGTCACCGATCCCGAGGCCGAGGTGATCGCCGAACGCGTCGAGCGGACCGGAGCGTACGTCCTGGGCAGGCGCATGTTCGATTCGGCCGGCACGGAATGGGACATCGAGTCGCCGTATCACGTGCCGGTCTTCGTGGTCACCCAGCGCGCGGAGGAATCGCGAATCCTGGCCGACGGCACCGTCTTCCACTTCTGCACCGACGGCGTGACCGCGGCGATCGAGCAGGCTATCCGGGTGTGCCGCGCGGCGGGCGCGGGCCGGGACGTGCACGTCTCCGGCGGCGCGTCCATCGTGCAGCAGGCCCTGGCCGCCGGCCTCGTCGACGAACTGCACATCCATATCGCGCCCGTCCTGCTCGGCCGCGGCGTCCGGCTCTTCGACAACCTGCCCGCCGGGATCGTGGAACTCGAGCGCTACCGGGTTCTCGACTCCGCCGACGCCACCCACCTCGCCTTCCGCATCCCGCGGCGGGACGCCGGGGGCGACGAGTCCGGCGCGCCCGCGAGCACCGGCGCCGTCCCCGAGACCACCTCGGCCGCGACCACCGGCACCATCCCGGCGACCGAGCGCACCGCCGACGGCTCGGACCCGGCCGAGGACACCGCCTCCGAATCGCCCACCGGCACAGTCGAATCCGCGACCGGCGTCCCCGGCGATGTCGCGCGCCCGAACACCCGCGAGGTCGTCTCGCGCGACGGCACGGTGCTGGCCGTCGACGCCATCGGCTCCGGGGCCCCGGTGATCCTGCTCGGCGGCGCGTTCAACGATCGCTCCACGGTCGCGGCCCTGGCCGCGGCGCTCGCGCCCGACTTCACCGCGATCACCTACGACCGCCGCGCCCGCGGCGGCAGCGACGACCGCGCCGCGGACTACGCGCTGCGGTCCGAGATCGAGGACCTCGCCGCGGTCATCGCCGAGTTCGGCGGGCGGGCAAGCGTTTTCGGTCACTCCTCGGGCGGAGTCCTCGCGCTGGAGGGTCTCATGCACGACCTCCCGATCGACCGGGTCGCGGTCTACGAGACCCCGTACCTGGCCGACGACTCGCGGCCCGCCCCCGCCCCGGGCACCCGCGCACGCCTCGCGGAGCTGGTGCGCGCGGGCGAGCACGACGCCGCGGTGACGCTGTTCCTGGAGGAGAACGTCGGGGTGCCCGCCGAGATGGTGGCGGGGATGCGCGCCGCCGACGACTGGCCCTTCCTGGTCGCCAACGCCGGCGGCCTGCCCTACGACGCCCTCGCCTGCGGCGACGACCTCGCCCCACCCACCGCCCGCCTCGCCGCCCTGACCCGCCCGATCCTGGCGGTCCACGGCGATCAGACCTGGCCCTGGCTCGCCGCGGGCGCCCGTGCGGTGGCATCGGCCGCCCCCGGCGCCCGCACGGTCGAGCTCCCCGGCGCCGACCACGGCGTCCTCGCGACCCCCGACCAGCTCGCCCCCACCCTGCGCGAGTTCTTCACCGCCCCCGCCCACCCCTGATCACCGGCGGCACACCGCCCCGCCCGCAACGGCTTCCGCGATGACCCCGCACCCGGGATCTCGCGCCGCGGGTGGGGCGTACGCGCTTTCCATGCCACTACACCCGGCGGCCACTACACCCGGCGGCCACTACACCCGGCGGCCACTACACCCGGCGGCCACTACACCCGGCGGCCACTACACCCGGCGGCCACTGCACCCGGCGGCCACTGCACCCGGCGGCCACTGCACCCGGCGGCCACTGCACCCGCGCAGGCGGGTGCGTGGCCCGGAGCCATGCTGGTGCGTGGCCGGTGCGGGGGACGTTCACCGGGGTTGGCGGCATCGTCCCTTCTGCCCGCGTTGCGGTGACGCGCGTCACGACTAGGCTCGGCGACATGCCCGACACCATGGCTGTACCCACAGCGGGAGCCGCGCCGCACGACGGCGGCGGGTCCGGACTGCGACCGGACCGATTCGACCGAGAAGGCCAGGACCAACTGGTCGACGTACACGATCTACAGGCCGCGCTACCCGGCATCCGGCGGCTGCGGAACTGGGCGCACGACGCGCTCGCCGCGCGCGCCGGAGAGAGCGCGGTGGACATCGGATCCGGGACCGGGTCCGAGGTCATCCGGTTCGCCGAGGCGGTCGGGGCCACCGGCACCGCGGTCGGGGTCGAACCCGACCCGCAACTGCTGACCGCCGCCGAACGCCGGGCCGCCCAGGCCGGATCGACCGCCACCTTCGTCTCCGGCGACGCCTACGGCCTGCCGTTCGGCTCGGACAGCTTCGACGTGGCGCTGTGCGAACGCGTCTTCCAGCACCTGACGTCCCCGGCACGCGCGGTCGGCGAAATCGCCCGCGTGCTGAAACCGGGCGGCCGGGTCGTGGTCATGGACAGCGACTGGGGCACCGCCATCGTGCATCCGGGCGACCGGCAGGTGGTCGGCAAGGTCATCGAGACCATGATCGCCGGAACCACCAACCCCTTCGCCGGGCGCAGGCTCGCCGGGCAGCTCAGCGCGGCCGGACTGGTGGTCGACGACATCGGCTCGCACGCCCTGATCCAGGACGGCGGGATCGGCGCGGGCGCCCTGGTGGCCCGCATCGCCGACATGTCCGTGGCGCGCGGGTCCATCACCCAGGAGCAGCGCGATCAACTCATCGCCGACCTGGAAGCGGGCGCGAAGAGCGGCGACATCCACCTGTCGGTGACCATCTTCGCGGTGCTCGCCCACAAGGCCTAGCCGCCGCATCGTCTCCATGTAAAAGCAAGGCGCGCACCGTATCCGGTGCGCGCCTTCGATTCCGGTAGCGACTACCGGCGCGGCCTATTCCCCGGCCGCGGCCAGGAGCTTCTCGGTGGCGGCCAGCAGCACGCACGTCGCGACGCCGTCCATCGCCTTCTCCAGATCGGCCAGCGAGGGGAAGCTCGGGGCGAGCCGAATGTTCTTGTCCTCGAGGTCCTTTCCGTACGGGAAGGACGAACCGGCGGGGGTCAGCGCGATGCCGGCCTGCCGGGCCAGCCCCACCACCCGGCTGGCCGTGCCCTCGAGCACGTCGAGGCTGATGAAGTAGCCGCCCTTGGGCTCGGTCCAGGACGCGACCTTGGACGCGCCCAGGCGATCCTCCAGAATGCGCAGCACCAGCTGGAATTTCGGCTCCAGGATGGCGCGGTGCTTCTGCATGTGCGCCCGCACACCCTCGGCGTCACCGAAGAAGCGCAGGTGCCGCAGCTGGTTGACCTTGTCCGGGCCGATGCTCTTCTTGCCCGCGTGCTTCAGGAACCAGTCCAGGTTCGCGGTGGACGCGCCGAGGAAACTCACGCCCGAGCCCGCGAAGGTGATCTTCGAGGTGGACGCGAAAACGTAGGGGCGGTTGGGGTTTCCGGCCGTGGCGGCCAGCCCGAGCACATCGATCACCGGATCGGCGATGTCGGTCAGCGGGTGCACCGCGTAGGCGTTGTCCCAGAAGAGCCGGAAATCGGGCGCGGCGGTGGGCATGGAGACCAGCTCGTGCGCCACGGCCTCGGAGAAGGTGACGCCGGTGGGGTTGGAGTAGTTCGGCACCGCCCACAGGCCCTTGATGCTCGCGTCGTCGCGGACGAGCTCGGCGATCGCGCGCACGTCCGGCCCGTCGTGACCCATCGGAATCGGGATCATCTCGATGCCGAGCGATTCGGTGATGGCGAAGTGCCGGTCGTAACCCGGTGCGGGACACAGGAACTTGAGCACCGGCTCGTCGGCCCAGCGCCGCTCGGAGTCGGCGTTGCCGTGCAGCATCGAGTACACGATCACGTCGTGCATGTACTCCAGGCTGGCGTTGTTGCCCGCGATGAGGTTCTCGACCCGGATGCCCAGCAGCTCGCCGAAGATGGCGCGCAGCTCCGGCAGGCCGTGCAGGCCACCGTAATTGCGCACATCGGTGCCGGTGGCGTCGCGGTAGTCCTCGATGCCCGGCAGCGAGAGCAGGTCCAGCGACAGGTCCAGCTGCTCGGGCGCGGGCTTACCGCGCGTGATGTCCAGCGTCAGCTTCTCGGTCTGGAGCGTCGCGTAGTTCGCGGTCTGCGTCTCGTGTTCGGTTACGAGTTCCGCATGGCTCATCAAACCAATTTGCGTCTGCCGGGGCATGGTGCAGCCTTTCCAGGGGCTAGGGGTGTTTTGTCCTGTCTGCGCCACAGCGCCGACCCGGATCACGTTACTTGGTAGCCACTGCCGACGGGGAGGTATCTCCACCGTCGCAAGCGTGCGAACACCCCGGAAATTAAAGGGGACCCAGCGCACCCGGCAGAGCCCGTTGACCCTTGCTGCCTTCCGGCCCTGGGGGAGTTCACAGGATGCGCGCCGCGCTGGATCCGTCGGCCAGTGTAGCGGCTCACCGAGACTCGCGCCGCCCCGGGTCGATACGATCGGTCGGACAGGCGGGGGGACCCGCTCAGCACCGGAGGGGAAAACCTGTAGTGACTAGCTCCAATCCCGGATCGGGCGACCCGCAGGACCCGGCCCGGCACCAGGAAACCGCGCAGTGGTGGGACATGCCGCCGGCCACCCAGGACGCGGGCGCGCCGGTCACCGGCGCGGACCCCACGATGCTCAACTACGGGGGTGGAGCGGCGTACGCCCCTCCCCCGCAGCCCTTTACGCCCCAGCCGTTCACCGGCCAGCAGTCCGCACCCCAGCCCTTCCCGGGTCTGCAGTCCGCACCGCAGCCGTTCCCCGGGCAGCAGTCCGCGCCCCAGCCGTTCGCGGGTCAGCAGTTCGCGTCCCAGCCCCAGCCGTTCTCCGGCGGGTACGCCCAGCAGCCGCCGCCGCAACCCCCGATGGGCAGCTACGGCGGCTACACGCCCCCGCCGTCCGGCGGCGGATCCAAGACCGGCTGGATCATCGGCGGCGTGGTGGGCCTGGTGGCGATCGTCGGCATCGGCGTCGTGGCGATCGGCTTGTCCGGCAAGAAGGACAATCCGCTCAGCCCGCTCGATGACGGGAAGGCCGCCATGGACGGCAACTACTCCATGGACAACGTCACCAACGCCTGCAACCTCATCGATCCCTCGTCGATAACCCGCTGGTCCTCGACCTCGAGCGGAACCCCCGAGCACACCGAGACCAAGCCGACCGATTACTCCGGCGGGCGGCTGACCTGCACGGCCGGCTACGAAAGCCAGTCCAGCACCAGCAAGTACCACACGAACGAGGCGGACATCACCCTCGACGTCTCCTTCAACGGCGCCTACGGCAAGCCCGACTACGAGTCCTGGAAGTCCTACGACACCGGCACCACCGGCAGCGGCCGCTCCTCCGGCGACGTCAGCGGCATCGGGTCGCAGGGCTACTGGCACGCCGAGACCCGCGACTACTCCTCGTTCAGTGTGCTCGATTACACAGTCGCCGTGCAGGACAGCAACGTCTCGGTCAAGGTCAAGATCAGCGTCGACCGCGGCGAAGGCGAAACCGTCAGCAAGGAGGACGTGGCCCGCGTCGCCAAGGACCAGGTCCAGCAGGCCCTGAACGGCCTGAAGAAGAAGTAGCCCGCGCACCGGCCGATCCCCGCGAGAAAGCGTCCCCGACCACCGAATTTCTTGTTACCGCCCTCTACCCGGTATATTCCTCCACGGAGGATTCGCCTAGTGGCCTATGGCGCTCGCCTGGAACGCGGGTTGGGTTAACGCCCTCAGGGGTTCAAATCCCCTATCCTCCGCTCACGAAAGCCTCGGCTGGACACCGTCCGCCGAGGCTTTCGTCGTTTCCGGCCGATTGTTTCCGGTCAGTCGTCGACGCGGGCGTGGCGGCCGGTCGGGGGCGGGACCGAGACGGCGGGCAGGTCCGGGACGGGGACCGGGGAGAGGGCGCGCTCCCACAGGGGAGCGGTCGTCTCCACGAACCTGGGGAGTTCTTCGGTGGGGTAGTCGAGTTCTCGGCGGGCCTGCGCGAGGAAGAGGTCCATGGTGCCGTAGGCGGTGAGGATCTCCGTGAGGAGGCGCAGGGCACTGGGGTGGGTTGTCTGCGTCACGTTCGTCATGGTCCTCCACTGGGGCGCGAACCCGGGCGCGCCACGCACCGGGACGGCCGCGGACTCGGAACACCGGCCGGCGGATGGGGTTGGGTTGGGTATACCCGCCGGCCGGTGTCGTGCTGCCGTGTACAGCGATCGGCCCCGTTTGCAGGCCGGGGCCCGAGTCGTCAGGGCGGGACGACCCAGGGCATCCGAGCGCGGGCGGCTGCCAGCCTGTAACTGCGCGTGGCCGGGAGTCCCCACGCAGGATCCCGCGCTCGGAATGCCCGAGGCCAAAGCTAGGCAGTACCACCAGGTCGCCGCGACACGACGCGCACGATGGCATGGAATGTCAGCGCATTCAGCACGACAGGTCACAGGTGACTAGAAAATAGCCTCTATGCCCGTCAGGTGGCCTGGCAAATCATCGGAAAGCATCCGTCGGCGCCGGATCGCCCGCGGCGCGCAGGGCCGCGACGACCTCGTCGAGAGCCGAGTCCAGCAGCGCCGCGTAGTCGTCGAGCCGGATCACGACCGCCGGATCGGCATGCACGGACACCGTGACCGTGTCGCCGAGGCCGTGCACGCCGTGGGTCAGATGCATGACCGAGCCCAGCCCGGGAAACCCCGCGGTGAACAGGACACGGCCGCCGGCGAACGCGAGATCCGCGGGACCCCGGTGCACGCTGGAGATCACGGTGTGGCCCGAGACCGACTGCGGCAGTACATCTATCGGATAGGACGCGATGTCGCGGTACAGGATCGGCGCGGGAATCGCGGCGGTCGCCCGGGTGCGCGCGGCCTGCAGCGGATGCGCGGCTCGGGTGCGGCGCTCGGCCAGACCGGCGGCGATACCCGCGGCGCGCTCCGCCGGATCCGGCTCTCCCGCAAGTAGATCCACCGACAGATCGTGATAGCTGTTGCGGGTGCGGCCGTCACCGGACACCGCCATGGGAACCTGCGCGAACAGCGGGGCGGCGGGCTCGCCCGATTCCGCCGAATACCGCTCCAGTGCAAGGGATACGGCGGTGGCGACCACCACCGTCACCGTCCGGCCGGGTACCCGCAACCGGTCGGCGTCCCGCACCAGCATGCGCACCGCGTGGGCCGCGGGCGGGATGCCGTCGCCGTTGAACACGGTGGGCCCGACGGGCGACGCCGGCGGCGGGATCGCGCCGGACGCGGTCAGTTCGGCCAGTTCGCGTTCGGCACGGTACGCCGCGATGCCGCGAAACACCGTGCGCGCCATATCGATCGGAATCACCGGCAGGGCGAGCGCGGCGGCCGCCCAGGGCCGCGGAAGCACCGTGGACAGCAGGTCCGCCGCCGCGTCGTGAGCACGGGCGATCAGGCGTCCCGGCAATCCGGCGGGTGCCGCGCCGGAGCCGAACCCGTCCCGACCCTCAGCCGTGCGAGATCCCGCGGCGGCGTCCCCGAACTCCGCCGCGGCGAACAGCGCCCGCGCCAGCTCCGCCGCGCGCCGGCCGTCCGCGAGCGCGTGCGAGAGCTGCAGCACGGCGATCAGCGCGGATTCGCCCGGCTCGGCACCGGGCGCGCCCGTGACGCCGCGGAACAGGTGCAGTCGCCAGGGGCGCCGATCGGCGCGCAGCCCGGTGCCCAGCAATTCGCCCAGCGCCGCCGGAATCGCGTCCCAGCTCACGCCCCCGGGCGAGTGCTCGGCCACCTGGTCATCGGTGAATCCACAAGGCTCCCAAATGGGATACGCAATGTTTGCAGGAGTATCCAGCACGCGCGCCAGCAAATCCGGAACGCGGGCGACCCGATTCGCGAGGATTTCCCGTAGTCGCTTGACCGACTGACCGGTATCGACAAAGGCGTACAGCAGGAACAGATCGTTGCGGGTTCGCGCCGACAGCCAGTACATGGTGGCGTCCCGGGGCGCCAGGGATTTCACCCGACGACCCTATCGAAAGGCCCTACGGTCCAGGCACTCTGGGTGCTACCGTGTGTAGTAGAAGGCTTGCAATACTCTCTTCTCGGGGCCGGGTGACCGCTATGGCAACTCGAAATCGACTCGCGGAACAGGCCGATGGGGCGGATCAGCGCTATCGGGCCGCGGCATTCCTCAAAAGATCCATCAATAAGGTATTTCCGACGCATTGGTCGTTCCTGCTCGGCGAAATCGCGCTCTACACCTTCGTCATTCTGCTGCTGTCCGGTATATACCTGACGCTGTTCTTCGACCCCTCCATGAGCGAGGTCGTCTACGAGGGCTCCTACCAGCCGTTACGCGGCGTCACCATGTCCCGCGCCTACGCCACCACGCTCGAGATCTCCTTCGACGTGCGCGGCGGGCTCTTCGTGCGCCAGGTTCACCACTGGGCCGCGCTGCTGTTCTCCGCCTCGATGATCATCCATCTGTGCCGGGTGTTCTTCACCGGCGCGTTCCGCAGGCCACGCGAGGCGAACTGGGTGATCGGCGCACTCCTGCTGATCATCGCCATGTTCGAGGGCTTCTTCGGCTACTCGCTGCCCGACGACCTGCTCTCGGGCACCGGACTGCGCGCGGCCTTCGCCGGCATCACGATGAGCGCACCCGTCATCGGAACCTGGCTGCACTGGCTGCTGTTCGGCGGCGACTTCCCCGGAAACCTCATCGTGCCCAGGCTCTACGTGACACACGTGCTGCTGTTCCCGGGAATCATGCTGGCGCTCATAGCCGTTCACGTCGCGCTGGTCTGGTACCAGAAGCACACCCAGTTCCCCGGGCCCGCGCGCACCGAGAAGAACGTCGCCGGCACCCGCATCGTGCCGGTGTTCTCGGTAGACCAGGGCGCGTTCTTCGCCTTCACCCTGGGCGTGCTCGCGCTGATGGGCGGCCTGTTGCAGATCAATCCGGTGTGGAACCTGGGTCCTTACAACCCTTCCCAGGTCTCCGCCGGCACCCAGCCCGACTTCTACCTGATGTGGACCGACGGCTTCCTGCGCCTGTTCCCGGCCTGGGAGCTGTACATCTTCGGGCACACCGTGCCCGGCGCCTTCTCGGTCGCGCTGGCCATGCCGGTGATCTTCGGGCTGCTCATCGTCTATCCGTGGATCGAGAAACGCCTGACCGGCGACCGCGCACACCACAACCTGCTGCAACGTCCCCGGGACGTGCCGGTGCGCACGGCCATCGGCGCCATGGCCCTCACCTTCTACCTGGTGCTCACCCTGGCCTGCGTCAACGACATCATCGCCCTGCAGTTCCACATCTCGCTCAACGCGACGACCTGGATCTTCCGCATCGCGCTGCTGCTCGGCCCGCCCCTGGCGTACTACACGGCGTACCGGCTCTGCCTGGGCCTGCAGCGCCGCGACCGCGCGGTGCTCGAACACGGCGTGGAAACCGGTGTGGTGCGCAGACTTCCGCACGGTGAATACATCGAGATCCACCAGCCGCTGGGCCCGGTGGACGCGCACGGCCACCCGATTCCGCTGGAATACCAGGGCGCGCCCGTGCCGTACAAGATGAACAAGCTCGGCAGCGCGGGCCGTCCGGGCACCGGCAGCTTCTGGCGCGCCGACCCGCCGGATGAACGCGAACAGCACGCCGCCGCCGAACTCGCCGCGGAGCACGCGCAGCTCGCCGTGCTGCGGCGCGCGCAGCGGAACGACCGCCCGGTGGACGGGGACGACCCCGCCGAGTAGCGATCACACCCCGAAATACGGAGAACCCCGAGTCTGGCATCGACTCGGGGTTCTCTGTTCTCGCTCGGCCGGCGGTCAGGCGCGGGTGAACTCGCCGTCGGAGACGCCCGCCACGAACGCGTCCCACTCGCCCGGGGTGAAAGCCAGAATCGGGCCGTGGCCGTGATCCTTGGTGTCACGGACACCCACGGTGCCGTTCACGAGAAAGGCGACCTCCACACAGTTGCCGTTGGGGCCGCTGTGTTTGCTCTTGCGCCATACGGCGCCTGTGAAATCCACATTCACGGTACTAGCTCCTTTGCTGCGTCAAGCTCGAGATCTTGCTGGCATCGATCTGGGTGACGCCGGAATCCACGACGCTGCACGATTCCCGCGTACGCCGGGAGTTGCACGCAAACACTCCGTACAACCAACTTTCCGCACTTCACGATGGGAATGCACCCCCGATGGCCCTTCCCGCGCTAAAGACTAGCAGGGTTCGACATAAGGAGATCGCATTCTTTCGTTTTCAACCAGCAAATTTGCAGCAAGGTTAGCCAGCTAATTATTAGCCTAATATTTGCCGAAGATCGGCGCACACGAATTTTGAAGCCCGCAATTAAGTTGTCGGTCAATTTGCCCACTTCCTGGCTAACTCGACGCGAGGCGCCCGCGAGCGCATCCGGGATCATGGACGGCATGGCCGAGCACACCCCGGACGATCCCGCCCCGGAGCCCGACGACACCCTCCGCGATCGCGACGAAACGGGCCGCGCGCGCAACGCCCGTCCGCGCGATCGTTTCGGCCGCCCACTGCCTTTCGGCAGCCCGGGCGTTCCGCGCATCCCCGATGACCTGCTGCTCTCCCCCGCCGAGACCCTCGACTACGCCCAGCGCCTGCTCGATGACGGTCTCGCCTTCAACGCGCACGAGGTGCTCGAGGCCGCCTGGAAGAACGGTCCGTTCGCCGAGCGGATGCTGTGGCAGGGTCTGGCCCAATACGCCGTTGGCCTGACCCACATTCAGCGCGGAAATCCCAAGGGCGCCCGCACCCTCCTGGAACGCGCGACGCATCGGCTGACCGCGTGCGAGCCCGTGCCGTACGACATCGACGCACCCGGCCTCATCGCACACGCGACCGCGCTCCTGACCGCACTGGACGAGGAAAAACCGCTGGTGGAAGCGGATTTACGAATACAGCTGCGACTTCGCTGAATTCGCATCGCGGCTGTCGGCACGCACCGGGTGTGCGCCCGTGCGTGGCTCGACGGCCACGCCGCCGCGAAGGATGCGAATGCACCCGTCACCTACTATGGGCCGCTGTGTCCACCACCGGTTTCGGACGATTCGCGCCCAGCCCCTCGGGTGATCTGCATCTGGGAAATCTGCGCACGGCACTGCTCGCCTGGCTGTTCGCCCGCTCGACCGGCCGCGGCTTCCTGCTGCGGGTCGAGGATCTGGATCGGGTGCGCGCCGGATCGCAGGAACGCCAGCTCGCGGATCTCGAAGCCCTCGGCCTCGACTGGGATCCGCCGGTCGTCCGGCAGTCCGAGCGGCTGCCCCTGTACGAACGAGCCATCGCGCGGTTGACCGCCGCGGGACGCACGTATGAATGCTTCTGTACGCGCCGGGAAATTCAACAGGCGGTCACCGCGCCGCACGGGCCCATGGGCGCCTATCCGGGGACATGCCGCGACCTCACGGAAAGTGATCGTGCGCAAAAGCGCGCGGCCGGACGACCCGCCGCACTGCGATTGCGTTCCGACGTCAGCGATTTCGAAATCACCGATCAGCTTCTCGGCAGCTATCGCGGCGCGGTCGACGATCTGGTGCTGCGGCGCGGCGACGGGATCCCGGCCTACAACCTCGCCGTCGTGGTCGACGATGCCGACCAGCACATCGACCAGGTCGTCCGGGGCGACGATCTCCTGCCTTCCACCCCACGTCAGGCGTATCTGGCCACCCTGCTGGGACTGCCGATACCGGCGTACGCCCACGTGCCGCTGGTCCTCAACACCGACGGCCAACGGCTGGCCAAGCGCGACGGCGCGGTCACCCTGCGCGATCGGATCGAGCTCGGCGAGACCCCGCAGCAGGTGTTCGCCGCACTCGCAGCCTCTCTCGGCTACCCCGAAGCAACCACGATGTCCCGGTTACTGGCGCAATTCCGGCCGGAAAACCTTCCACACCAACCATGGACACTCGATCCGAACGGCTTGTTGCAACCCAGTACGTATCCGTAACGTACGGACTCGACCAGATCCCGAACGAATTCGACGAGGACGGCGAAAACAAATGACAAGCGGTGGGTACGACCCCAACCAGTATCCGCAGGGCGGGCAGCCGTACGGCCAGCAGCCGTACCCGCCTCAGGGCCAGCAGCCGTACGGACAGCAGCCTTACGGCCAGCAGCCCGACCCCTACGGCAAGCAGCCCGATCCCTACGGCCAGCAGCCGCAGCAGCCGTCCTACGGGCAGCAGTCCGACCCCTACGGCCAGCAGCCCTACGGTCAGCAGCAGCCTTACGGGCAGCAGCAGCCCTACGGCCAGCCCGACCCCTACGCCCAGCAGCAGCCGTTCCCCGGCGGCCAGCCCGGCTACGGCGCGCCCGGCTTCGGCGGCGGCGCGGTGCCCGCCGACCTGTGGACCCGCTTCGGCGCCCGCGTGATCGACACGCTGATCGCCGGTATCCCGGCCGCCATCGTCGGCGCGATCCTGGCCTCGGTCATCGGCGGCATCGCGGGCAGCATCATCCAGTCGCTGTTCATCGGCGTGGTCATCACCGCCTACTTCGTCGGCATGGAGACCTCGCAGAACACCACCCTCGGCAAGAAGATGCTCGGCCTGCGCATCATCCCGCCGAACGGCGCGGCCAAGATCGATCCGAAGCAGTCGCTGATGCGCAACCTGTACGCCGCGTGCAACGCCGTGTACTGCCTGGGCGGACTGGTCGGCTTCGGTCTGGCGATCTACATCGCCATCACCATCGAGCAGGACCCGAACAAGCAGGGCTGGCACGACAAGCTCGCCGGCGGCACCCAGGTCGTCAAGGGCTGATAGTTCCGCGTCCCGCGTCGAGCCGGGGCGACAGCACGAAACGGGGCGCATCCGATGATCGGATGCGCCCCGTTGTCGTTCGCCGCAAGACATTTCGCGGCCCGCCGGTCAGTAGCTGCTGGTACCCAGGAAGGCCGCGCCGATGATCACCCACAGCAGGATGCCCAGCGCCAGCCCGCCCGCACCGACCCAGATACCGCCGAGCGCGAGCCCGCGGCCCTCCTGACCGCTCTGTTTGATCTGGTTCAGCGCGATCACGCCCAGGATCAGCCCGACCAGCGAACCGATGGGCAGGAAGCAGAAGAACAGCGTGGTCAGGCCGAGAATCGAAGTAATGAGCGCGCCGATGGCCATGCCGTTGGTGCCCATGCCCTGCGGCCCGTACCCGTAGGGCTGGTAGCCGCCGGGCTGCCCGTACCCGGGCTGCTGGTAGCCGTAACCCGGGGCCGCCGGTCCCGGCTGCGGGAACCCGCCGGACCCCTGCTGCGGGAACCCGCCCGACGCGGGCTGGCCGTAACCGCCCGGCGCGGGCTGCGCGAAGCCGCCGGAACCGGGCTGCGCGTACCCGCCCGAGTTCGGATACGGGGTACCCGGATTCGGCTGCGGCGGAGGATAATTCGGATACTGCGGCGCGCCGGCCTGCGCGTCCTGCGGCTTGCTCAGGTTCGGTGCGGAGGAATAGCCGGCCGGTGGCGGCGTCACCGGATTCGCCCCCGCGCCCGATGGCGCGGAATCCGGCGAGACCCCTTCACCGCCGTACTGTTTCCACCACTCGTCGGAACCGCCGGCATTCGTCATCAGCCCAGCCTATTCCACCCGAACGCGACACGGGTATCCTGTCTTGTTCGTGAGTGATGCACTATTACCGGCGGACACCGCCGGATCTGGACGCCCCGCTACCGAACACGCGGCTTTCGCGAAGGCGGCGGGGGGTTATTACACACCGGTCGTGGCTCTGTTCACGGCAGTACTGATCATCTCGAACATCTGCGCCACCAAGGGCGTTCAATTCTTCACCGATCAGTCCCTGAAGCTCGGGCCGATCGAGATTCTGCCGATAACCACCGACGGCGCGTGGTTCCTGTTCCCCTTCGCCTACATCCTCGGCGACGTGCTGAGCGAGGTGTACGGCTTCAAGGCCGCGCGCCGCGCGATCTACCTGGGTTTCGGCACGCTGCTGGTCGCGGTGCTCGCCTTCGAGATCGCCATCGCCCTGCCCGCCATGGACCCCGCCTACCAGGAATCCTTCGCCGGGGTCATGGGCCACACCCCGCGCATGGTGGCCGCCGGGCTCCTCGGCTTCTTCGTCGGCGAGATGCTCAACTCGGCCACCCTCGTGGCCATCAAGGAGCGCACCAAGGAGAAGCACCTGTGGGCGCGGCTCATCGGGTCGACCGTCGTCGGCGAGTTCGGTGACACGCTCATCTTCTGCTCCATCGCGGCCGGTGTCATCGGCATCTCCTCGTGGGGGCAGTTCATCAACTACGTGATCGTCGGCTTCGTCTGGAAGACGCTCGCCGAGATCATCGTGCTGCCCATCACCTACCGGGTGATCGCGTTCCTGAAGAAGAAGGAGCCCAGCTACCGGCCCCTGGACAAGCCCGCCCTCGAGAGCTGATGTCACAGGTTCGCGGTCCGCACCCCACCGGGCGGACCGCGAACCGATGCCCGCGCTCAGCCCAGCGGCATCTCCGCCAGCAGGGCCGCGGGGTCGTATCGGATGAGCACCACATCCAGTTCCAGGTCGACGCGGTCCTCGATCAACCGGATCGCGAGCACGGGCACCTTCGGCGCGGTGATGCCGAAGTCGGCGAGCGAGACGGTGGTGCCGGCCGAGAAGGCGATGTGCTCCTCGTCGTCGGCGAACGGATCCGGGGCGCTGCCCAGCCAGGAGACCGTCAGGATGACCGTGCGGGTCACCCCGTGCACCGTCAGCTGCCCGGACAGGGTGCCGTGCCCGTCCGCGTCCAGGATCAGGCCCGCGCCCTCGAAGACCAGTTCCGGGTAGGTCTCGACATCGAGCAGCTCGGCCGAGCCCAGGTGGCGGTCGCGCACGGCCAGGCCGGTGTGCACGCTCCCGGCGTCGATGGACACCGTCGCGGTGCTGTGCACCAGACTGGTGGCCACCTCGAAGGTGCCGCGCACCCGGGTGAACCGGCCCCGCACCCGGCCCGCGCCCCGATGCACCGCCACGAACTGCGCGTTCGTGTGGAACGGATCGATGTGCCAGGTGCCCGGACTCGGCAGGCGGCCGGGCAGATTCACGAGACTCCCCACTCGTCCGCGGCCGGTACGACGGTCGTGACGACCCCGGCCCCGGCGACGTTGTCCAGGTAGACGCCCAGGATTCGGGTGGCCGCGTTGGCGATCACCTCGACGATCTCCGCGTCGGTGAGCCCGCTCAGGCGGGCCAGTTCGAGCTGGGCATCGGTGATCGCGCCGTTGGTGCGCAGCAGCGCCGCGGCCAGGCCCTGCACCGCGGCGGCGCGCAGGTCGATGTCCGCCGCTGCCGGCGATCGTTGTGCGGCAACCGGATCCGGCTCGATGCGAAAGCGCAGGTGGACGGTTGCACGCAACTCGGTCGCCCGCGGTTCGGCGGCGGCACCGCGCGCTCGTCTCGGCCCGCGCGGTGCTTCCAGCGCCCGTGACGGCGGCTCCCACAGCGGAATTCCCAAGGCCCCGTCTCCCTTCCAGCGTGCTCGACGGCTCCTCGATCCTCGCGGGCGCGGCGCGCGCCCGGCAATGACGATTCGCTGATGCATCGATTAGCCCGGCTTATCGACCGAGGTGACCGGCGGCGAGTCCAGTACGATGGCCGCGGCCGGTGCGACGGCCGCCGATCGACCCGGAGGCTGATGATCATGGAACGGCACGAGATCGAGGCGTTCCTGACCCTGGCCGAGGAATTGCATTTCGGCCGTAGCGCGCACCGCCTCGGGCTCTCCCAGGGCCGCATGAGCCAGACCATCGCCAAACTCGAACGCCGCATCGGCGCACCGCTTTTCGAGCGAACGAGCCGCCAGGTCCGGCTGACGCCGATCGGCGAACAGCTCCGCGAGGATCTCGAACCCGGCTTCCGGCAGATCCAGCGCGCCGTGGCCCGCGCGGTGGCCGCGGGCCGCGACGTGTCCGGGGTGCTGCGCGTGGGCTACCAGGGCGCGGGCACCACGCCGATCCTGCGGGCGGTCGTGGATCTGTTCCGCGCCGCGTACCCCGCGTGCGAGGTGCAGGTGCGCGAATCCCAGCTCTCGGAATGGATCGGCGGGCTGCGCGCGAACACCGTCGACATCCTGTGCACCCTGGGCCCGATCAACGAACCGGACATGCGCACCGGGCCGATCCTGCGACGCGATCCGCGGGTGCTCGCCATCGCCTCGAATCACCCCCTGGCACAGCAGGATTCGATATCGATGGAGGAGATCGGCGAGCTGCCGCTACTCGGTATCGACGGGGTGCCCGAGTACTGGATGCGCGCGCAGATCCCAGCTCGAACCCCGCAGGGCAAGCCACTGAACTCGGGCCTGCGCGCGGCCACCCACACCGAACTGCTCGCACTCACCGCGGAGGGCCACGGGGCCTGCCTCGGCACCGACCTGATGGCCGAGCACTACCGCCATCCCCAGGTCAGCTGGATTCCGGTGCCGGACGGCCCGCGGATCGCCTGGGGGCTGTTCTGGCGCGCCGCCGACGAGGACGCCCGCATTCGCGCCTTCGCCAGCATCGCCGGCGAATTCGCGCGCGGCCTGCCCCGGCCGGTCGAACCGGCGGCGAGCTAGTCCTCCGGCGACTTCACGCGCCCGCGCCACTGCCCCAGGAACTCGGTCTTGTAGTCCTGGAAGTAGCCGCCGTCGATGCTCTCGCGCACGCGGTCCACCAGGCGCACCGTGAAGCGCTCGTTGTGGATGGTGCACAGCGTGGAGGCCAGCATCTCCTTGGCCTTGAACAGGTGGTGGATGTAGGCGCGGGTGTAGTTCGCGCACGTGTAGCAGTCGCAGGTCTCGTCGATGGGCGTGAAATCCCGTTTGAAACGAGCGGTATTGATGTTGAACCGGCCCTTGTCCACGTACATGGCGGCGTTGCGGGCCACCCGGGAGGGATTCACGCAGTCGAAGGTGTCCGCGCCGTTCTCGACCGCGACGAAGATGTCCTCGGGTTCGCTGATGCCGAGCATGTGGCGCGGTTTGTGTTCGGGCAGTTCGTCACAGCACCACCCGACGATGGTGCCGAGATTGTGCTTCTCCAGCGCGCCGCCGATGCCGTAGCCGTCGAATTCCGTTCCCTCCGAACCACGCAGCGCTTCGAGATCGCGAGCCGCCTTGCGCCGCAGGTCTTCGTACTGCGCGCCCTGCAGCACGCCGAACAGCGCCTGGTACGGGCGATGCGAGCGCGCGGCGGTGAGCCGCTCGTGCTCGTCCAGGCAGCGCTGGGCCCACCGGCGGGTGCGTTCGAGCGACTCCTCCTGGTAGCCACGGGTATTCATGAGGGTGGTGAGCTCGTCGAAGGCGAACATGATGTCCGCGCCCAGCTGATGCTGGATGCCCATCGACACCTCGGGGGTGAAGCGGTGCCTGGAGCCGTCCAGGTGCGAGCGGAAGGTGACGCCGTCGTCGTCGACGTGCGCCAGGCGCTCCTTGCCCGCGGCGATCACGTCGTCGTTCTGCACGCCGACCGATTCCATGGCCAGCACCTTCTTGAAGCCCACGCCCAGCGACATGACCTGGAAGCCGCCGCTGTCGGTGAAGGTCGGCCCCGGCCAGTTCATGAACTTCGACAGGCCCCCGGCCTCGTCCACGATGTCCGGTCCCGGCTGCAGGTACAGGTGGTAGGCGTTGGACAGCAGCGCCTGCGACCCGAGGTCCTTCATGGTCTCGGGCAGCACCGCTTTCACGGTGGCCTTGGTGCCCACCGGAATGAACGCCGGGGTCGCGATGTCCCCGTGCGGAGTGCTGATCAGCCCGGATCGGCCGTGCCGACCCTCGAGCCGGGTACCGACCTTGAAGGAGAACTCCGTTGCTGCCACACGGCCATCCTCTCAGCCGCCACCATGCCGTTCACCAGCGCATCTCCCCGGTCGTGAGCCCGGCCACGCCGATCCCGGACAAAACAGGCCCGCCCGCACCATCGGTGCGGGCGGGCCCGGCGTTCGTGCGGTCCGTCAGGACTTGGTCAGCTCCACCGACTCGGCCGGTTCGTCGTCCTCCTCGATCGCCGCGGCGAACTGCGCCTGGTACAGGCGGTAGTACGGGCCGTGGTTGGCCAGCAGCCGATCGTGCGTCCCCGTCTCGACGATGTGCCCCTTCTCCATGACGACGATGAGGTCGGCGTCGCGGATGGTCGAGAGCCGGTGCGCGATCACGAAACTCGTGCGATCGCGGCGCAGCGCCGCCATGGCGTGCTGCACCAGCAGCTCGGTGCGGGTGTCAACCGAGCTGGTCGCCTCGTCCAGGATGAGGATCGACGGCTTGGCCAGGAACGCGCGCGCGATGGTGATGAGCTGCTTCTCGCCGGCGCTGACGCCCGAGCCCTCCTCGTCGATCATGGTCTCGTAGCCGTGCGGCAGCGCGTGCACGAACCGGTCCACGTACGCCGCCCGCGCGGCCTCGATGATCTCCGCCTCGGAGGCGTTCGGATTGCCGTAGGCGATGTTCTCCCGGATCGTGCCGCCGAACAGCCAGGTGTCCTGCAGCACCATGCCCATGCGCGAGCGCAGTTGATCGCGGCTGATACGCGTGATGTCGACGCCGTCGATGGTGATGGCGCCGGAGTCGACCTCGTAGAAGCGCATGAGCAGGTTCACCAGCGTGGTCTTGCCCGCACCGGTCGGACCGACGATGGCCACCACGTGACCGGGCTCGGCGACCAGCGACAGGCCCTCGATGATCGGCGTCTCGGGCTCGTACCGGAAGGACACGTCCTCGAAGGCCACCCGGCCCCGATCCAGCGGTCGCGGGTCCTCGATCTCGGGATCGGGGATCTGCTCGTCGGCGTCCAGGATCTCGAAGATCCGCTCGGCCGAGGCCACGCCCGACTGCAGCAGATTGATCATGGAACCGATCTGCGTGAGCGGCTGGGTGAAGCCGCGCGAGTACTGGATGAACGCCTGCACCTCGCCCAGGGACAGCTGGCCCGAGGCCACCCGCAGCCCGCCGACCACGGCGATCAGCACGTAGTTCAGGTTCCCCAGGAACATGATGGTCGGCATGATCAAGCCGGAGATGAACTGGGATTTGAACGAGGCCTGATACAGCTTGTCGTTGGTCTCGTCGAAACGCTGCCCGACCTCGCGCACGCGGCCGAACGCACTCACGACCTCGTGCCCGGTGAACGCCTCCTCGACCTGCGCGTTGACCTCGCCGGTGGTCTTCCACTGATCGACGAAGTGCGGCTTGGAGCGCTTGGCGATCATGGCGGTGGCGATGACGGCCAGCGGCACCGTCGCCAGCGCGATCAGCGCCAGCAGCCACGAGATCCAGAACATCATGCCCAGAATGCCGATGACCGACAGCACCGAGATGAGCAGCTGACTCATGGTCTGCGACAGCGATTGCGCCACATTGTCGACGTCGTTGGTGACGCGGCTGAGCACGTCACCGCGCGGGGCGGCGTCGAAGTAGCTCAGCGGCAGGCGATGGATCTTCTCCTCGATCTCGTTGCGCAGCCGCTTGACCGTCCGGTTGATGACGACGTTGAGCAGGTACGCCTCGAGCCAGCCGAAGACCGACGAGCCGATGTACAGCGCCAGCACGAGGGCCAGGACGTTGCCGACGGCGTGGAAGTCCACGCCGACACCGGGAATCACGTTCATGCCGGCGAGCATGTCGGCGAAGGTGTTGTCGCCGTTCGCGCGCAGCGACTCGACGGCCTGGTCCTTGGTGGTGCCCGGCGGCAGGCCCTGACCGAGCTGTTTGCCGACCACGCCGTCGAAGATGAGGTTGGTGGCCCGGCCCAGGATCTGCGGACCCAGGGTGTTGAGGACCACCGAGGCGACGGCGAGCACGAAAACGATTGTCAGATAGAAGCGTTCGGGCGCGAGCCGGCGTAGCAGCCGCTTCAGCGAGGGACCGAACGACCGCGCCTTGGCATCGGGCGCACCGGGATTCGGGGCTCCGGGCCTCATCGCACTTCCTCCGCGCTGAACTGCGACTCCACGATTTCCCTGTACTCCGAACAGTCCCTGAGCAATTGCTCGTGGGTGCCGATGCCGGCCATCGCGCCGTCCTCGAGCACCACGATCTGATCCGCGTCCCGGACGGTCGAGATGCGCTGCGCCACGATGATCACCGCGGCGTCCGCGGTCTCGGGCCGCAGCGCGTCCCGCACCCGCACGTCGGTGGCGACGTCCAGCGCGGAGAAGCAGTCGTCGAACAGGTAGACGCGCGGTTTGCGCACCAGCGCGCGGGCGATGGCCAGGCGCTGCCGCTGCCCGCCCGATACCGTCGTACCACCCTGCGCGACAGGGGTTTCCAGCCCCTGCGGCATCTCCCGCACGAAGTCCGCGGCCTGCGCTATCTCCAGCGCGTGCCACAGTTCCGCGTCGGTCGCGTCCGGCTTGCCGTAGCGCAGGTTCGAGCCGATCGTGCCGGAGAACAGATACGCCTTCTGCGGCACCAGGCCGATCTGATTGCGCAGCAGCTCCAGATCGAGATCGCGCACGTCGGTGCCGCCGACGTAGACCGCGCCGTCGGTGACGTCGATCAGTCGCGGGATCAGATTGACCAGCGTCGTCTTGCCCGATCCGGTCGCGCCGACGATGGCGGTGGTCGTGCCCGGCTCGGCACGGAAGCGGATGGCGCGCAGCACCGGCTTCTCCGCACCCGGGAACTTGAACTCCGCGAAACCCAGTTCCACCGCGGCCGGATCGTCCCGGAACGGCTGCGGCTCTTGCGGTTCGGCCACCGAGGACTCGGTCTCGAGCACCGCGGCGATGCGCTCGGCGGAGACCGTCGCGCGCGGGGCCATCATGGCCAGGAACGAGGCCATCATGACCGCCGTCAGGATCTGCATGATGTAGGACAGCATCGCGGTGAGCGAGCCGATCTGCATGGTGCCGTCGTCGACCGCGTGGCCGCCGAACCAGATGACCCCGACCGCGGTGACGTTGGAGATCAGCATGACCAGCGGGAACATCAGCGCCATGTAGCGGCCCACGAACAGCGACTGCTCGGTCAGCTCGGAGTTCGCGACGCCGAACCGCCACGCCTCCTGGCGTTCGCGCACGAAGGCCCGGACCACGCGGATACCCGTGATCTGTTCGCGCAGCACCCGATTGACCACGTCGATGCGCTCCTGCATGCGCCGGAAACCGGGAACCATGCGGGTGATGATGAAGGCCATCGACAACCCGAGCGCCGGCACCGCGATGAGCAGCAGCCACGACAGCGCCATGCTCTCGCGCAGCGCCATGACGATGCCGCCGACGCACATGATGGGCGCCATCACCAGGATGGTCGCGCTCATCAGGATGAGCAGCTGCACCTGCTGGACGTCGTTGGTGTTGCGGGTGATGAGCGAGGGCGCGCCGAAGACGCCGACCTCGCGCGCGGAGAAGGTGCCGACCCGGTGCAGCAGGGCCGCGCGCATATCGCGGCCCGCACCCATCGCCGCCTGCGAGCCCAGGAAGACCGACAGGCCCTGGGCGATGATCTGCACGCCGGTGACCCCGAGCATGAGCAGCCCGGTGCTCCAGATGTAGCCGATATCGCCCTTGGTGACGCCGTCGTCGATGATGTCGGCGTTGAGGCTCGGCAGGTAGAGCATGGCGATGACCGAGATCAGCTGAAGCACTACGACCCCCGCCAGCTGGGGGCGGTAGGGCGCCAGATAGGTGCGGAGAAGTCTGATCAACATGATATTCGCAGGCTACCGGTAGGGGGTGCGGCCCGGAACGATGGTTTCGCGCGCGCCCGTGGCTATATGTCTGATTGGTCCAGATCGGGCCAACTCTGCGCGGCGTTCCCGCCGGTCGCCCTCGTGCGGCGCGTCCACGCGTCCGGATCGTGCAGCAGCTCGTCCAGGAAGGACGGGAGCAGATCGTGCGCGATGTCGGCGATGGTCACGCGTTCCAGTACGGAACGGATGTTCACCCGCAGGCCGATCCACACCCGCTGCAGGGGTTCGGCCGCGCCCGCGTAGTCCACGTCCTCGGGCCGCTGCCCGCGCACCGAGGCCAGCGGGCCCTCGACCGCGCGGATGACGTCGGCGATGCTGATCTGGGCGGCCGGACGGCCGAGGCGATACCCGCCGTCGGGACCGCGGCGGCTGGTGACCAGACCGCCCTTGCGCAGATCGGACACCACCGATTCCAGCACCTTGGGCGGGATGTCCTGCGCGTGTGAGATGGCGTCGGCCTTCACCGAATCCGACTGCGCCTTCGCGATTTCCACGAGGGTGCGCACCGCGTAGTCAACCTTCGCGGTGATGTGCACGGGTCCCCCTCACGAAACGAGTCGTCACTTTCTATCACTCCGGGCGCAGCACGCCGAGTGCGGCGTCGAGCAATACGCGTTCGATGAGATCGGAGGAGGCGTCGGGCACGCTGTCGCCCGAGACCAGGGCCGCACCCAGCACCTGAACCGCGGCGTGCGCGCGCAGTACCGCCTCGTCACCGGCGGCGGGGCCGGCCAGCCAGGTGCACAGGCGACGGCTCATCTCGATCAGGTCCGGGTAGCGGTCCCCGAGCGCGTTGAGGATGGCGACGGTGTCGCGCATGCAGAGGGTGCCCGCGGTGCGGTGACTCAGGCTCGACCGCAGATGATCGGTGAGCACGGCCCGCACGTTGTCGACGGAATAGGAACGCGCGTCCAGGCTTTCGACCAGGGTCCGCATGTCGTCGACGACGGGCTCGATGATCGCTTCGAGCAGATCGACCTTGGAGGCGTAGTGATAGTAGAGGGAGGCTTTTGTGATTCCCACCGCATCCGCGACCTCGCGCAGGCTGCTCTGCTCGAAACCTTTGCTGGCAAATAGCTCGATCGCGGCGTCCCGAATCGCGATTTTTGTGCTTCTACCTGCGGTGACAGTATTCGCCGCGCTTCGGACCACCATCCGATCATCCTCTCACCACATGCCGGGGAGCGAGCATCGTCGCTCATAATCGAGGTTGTTCCTCCGCTTAACTCCTCGGTAGTCTACCTACCGCACGGTAGGCAAATTTTCATGTGGAGGCGGGGAGCGTACCGACGAAGCTCCCGCGGCAGTGCTGTCTACCGCACATCAGCACAAACACCAGCGCCCAGGAGAACCCGTCGTGTCCGTATACCTGTACCGGTGGGGCAAATTCGCCTTCCGCCGCAAATGGATCGTCCTGCCCGTCTGGCTCGTACTGTTCGTTCTGCTCGGCGGCCTCGGCGGGCAGCTGAAAGAACCGATGAGCAATGACTTCAGCATGCCGGAGCTGCCGTCCGCTCGTGCCAACGAAATTCTCGACAAGCACTTCCCGGGCGCCTCGGAGGCGTTCAAGTTCGAGGCCGTGACCGGCACCTACGTCATTCAGGCGCCCGAGGGGCAGAAGCTCACCGACAAGAAGAACGTCGACGAGATCAACGCCCTGATCACCCGTATCAGCGAGCTCGGCATCGTCGCCAAGGACAAGCCGATCGCGAACCCGGTCACCGAGGCGCGGGAGATGGGCTGCCTCGTGGACAAGCCCGACCTGTCCAAGTGCACCGCCGCGCCGCTGAACGTGCTCAACGCCGACCAGCCGAACACGGTCGCGACGCTGAACGTTCCGTTCACCATCGCCAAGTTCAACGACATCACCGACGAGAACCGCGAACAGGCCTACGACGTGGCCCAGGTCGCGCGGGACAACGGTCTGACCGTGGAGCTGTCCGGCTCCATCGCCATGTCTCAGGAACAGCCCAGCGGTAAGTCCGAGCTGATCGGCATGGCCGTCGCGCTGGTGGTCATGATGATCGCCTTCGGTGCGATCGTCGCCTCGTTCGTCCCGATCGTCACCGCCATCATCGGACTCGGCGCGGCCACCTCCCTGATCTTCGTCGGCACCTCGATCATCGAGGTCCCGAGCTTCACCACCTTCCTCGCCTCGATGATCGGCATCGCGCTGTCCATCGACTACGCGCTGTTCATCGTCTCCAGATACAAATCCGAACTGGCCGTGCAGGATTCACCCGAGGAAGCCGCGGGCGTTGCCCTGGGCACCGCGGGTTCGGCGGTCGTGTTCGCCGGTCTGACCGTCATCATCGCCCTCGGCGGCCTGAGCATGGTCGGCGTCGAGTTCATGACCTTCATGGGTCTGGGCGGCGCCATCGCGGCCGCGTTCGCGGTGCTGACCGCCATCACGCTGATGCCGGCGCTGATCGGCGCCATCGGCAACAAGTTGTTCAAGCCCAAGCTGCCGCTGGTCGCCAAGCACGACACCGAGGACGACAACTACGTCAGCAACGGCACCCGCTTCGCCCGCCTGATCGCCAAGGCCCCCGCGCTGACGCTGGGTCTGAGCGTGATCGTGCTGGGTCTGCTGGCCGCCCCGGCCGCCGGCCTGCAGCTCGGCCTGCCGGGCGATGACAGCCTGCCCACCACGAGCACCGTCCGCAAGGCGTACGACGTGCGCACCGAGGGCTTCGGCGAGGGCAGCAACGGCGTGCTCATGGTCGTGGTCGACCTCGCCGACGTCGCGCCGGACCAGCGCGAGCCCGCGGTGAACGCGCTGCGCGAGAAGCTCGAGGGCTACTCGGGCATGGCGTACGTGACCGAGCCGCAGCTCAGCAAGGACGGCGCGGGCGCGATGCTCAACGCGGTGCCAGAGCGCGGCCCGAACAACCAGGACACCAAGGATCTGGTGGCCGAGGCCCGCGACGCGGAAAGCACTCTCGCCGAACAGTTCCCGGGCATGGCCTACGGCATCACCGGCACCACCGCCATCTACGCCGATGTCGACCACGTGCTGCTGAGCAAGATCGTTCCGTACCTGGCGCTCGTCGCCGGCGCGGCCTTCATCCTGCTCATCCTGGTGTTCCGGTCCATCCTGGTGCCGCTCACCGCCGCGCTCGGCTTCCTGCTCTCGATGGCGGCCACCTTCGGCGCGACGGTGCTCATCTTCCAGGAGGGCGCGCTCGGCCTGATCTCCGATCCGCACCCGCTGGTGTCGTTCCTGCCGATCATGTTGATCGGCTTGGTCTTCGGCCTGGCCATGGACTACCAGGTGTTCCTGGTGACCCGGATGCGCGAGGAGTTCGTGCACGGCAAGTCCCCGAAGGAAGCCATGATCAGCGGTTACCACCACGGCGCCCGCGTGGTCGCCTCGGCGGCAATCATCATGATCTCGGTCTTCGGCTCCTTCATCCTGGAATCCGATCCCACCGCCAAGACCTTCGGCTTCGCCCTGGCCGCGGGCGTGCTGCTGGACGCCTTCATCGTCCGCATGATCCTGATCCCGTCGCTGCTGGTCCTGATGGGCAAGTGGGCGTGGTGGATTCCGGCGTGGCTGGATCGCATCCTGCCGGACATCGACGTCGAGGGCACCAAGCTGCGCGAACTCCAGCGCAAGCCCGACGCCGTCGTGCTGGAGAAGGATCCGGCCCCGGTCGGCTGATAGCGACAACCGAAAACCACTCGGCCCCCGTCCTTTTCGGACGGGGGCCGAGTGCCGTTTCGGGCAAGCCCCGGCGCGCACGCTATCGATCGAGCTGTCCCCGCTCGAGTTTCGCCGCCATCCGCGCCGCCAGCTCGGGTTCGGCCGCCGCCATGCGCTCGACGTACGCGACCGCGTCACCCACGCCGCGCAGACTCGCCATGTCCTCGTCGGGAATGCTCACCCCGTACCTGTCCTCCAGCTGCACGGCGATTTCCACCAGCGACAGCGAATCGATCTCCAGATCGTCGGCGAAGGACTTCTCGATCGTGACCTCGGCGGCCTCGATGCCGGTGACCTCCTCCACGATCTCGGCGATGCCGGCGATGATCTCTTCCCGGATGGTTGTGCTCACGATTTCCTTTCGGCCGTACCGGTTTCCGCCGCTACGCTAGGAACTCCAGCGGGGTGGAGGTGCAACAGCTTGTGACGGACGGCACACGGGAAACACCGCGGATCAGCATCGGGGAACTGGCGCGCGGCACCGGACTCGCGGTGCGCACCATCCGGTTCTATTGCGACGAAGGACTTCTCGACTCCGAACGCAGTTCCGGCGGGCATCGGGTCTTCGAGGCGAACACCGCGATCGAACGCCTGCGCCTGGTGCGGCGCCTGCGCGCCCTCGGACTCGGGCTGACCGCCATCGCCGCCGTACTGCACGGCGAGGTGTCGATCGCCGAGGCGGTGGCCGCCGAAACCGCGCGGGTGGACGGCGAATTCCGGGCCCTGGCCTGGCGCCGGGCCGCGCTGCGGGCGATGGACGCGGCCGCGCCCGAACAGCGGGACGCGCGGCTCGCGCTCCTGGAACTCGCGGGCGACGGCGCGGCGGCACACGAACGGATCGTCCACTTCTGGCAGCGCGCGCTGCCCCGGATTCCCCGGCACGAGATCGACGCCTGGGTGTGCTGGAACGTCCCGGAGCCGCCCGGAGAACCGTCGGTCGCCCAGCTGCTGGACTACGCCGAACTGACCGCGCTCGCCTGCGACCCGGAGCTGAACGACGCCGTGCGGCAGCAACTCTGGCGCGCCGAACCGGCGTCGGTGCGCGATCCGCACCG
This sequence comes from Nocardia sp. NPDC003693, assembly GCF_053981095.1. Lineage (NCBI taxonomy): Bacteria > Bacillati > Actinomycetota > Actinomycetes > Mycobacteriales > Nocardiaceae > Nocardia > Nocardia sp. NPDC003693. Next base: position 83,899 of record NZ_JBSFNO010000018.1, on the reverse strand, counting down.
GCTCTACGACGCCGTCGGCGCGGTCATGGGCGATGTCGTGCACCGCATCGCCGACGGGGTCGAGCCGCGCGCGGGGGCCGAGCTGGACGACTTCGTGCGGGCACACGCGCACGCGCACGGCGAACGCGACTCCCCCGCCTTTCGCGCGCGGCTGGCGGACGGGGCCGCGGACGGCGATCCGCGGGCGCGGGACTTCTGGGCGCTGACCGCCCGGCTGCTCGACGACCGGGTCACCGTGGGGACCGCGCACGGCTGGCTGCGGGCGGCGCTGGCCGGGGCCACGCGCTGACTCGGTCTCGCGCGCGGATCGATTCGCGCGCGCGGCGTCAGTCCTGCTCGCCGGGCTTCCGTTCGCGACCGGCCTCGGGCTCGGTGGCGGGGCTGATGCGGCGGGGTTTGGCCATGCGGCGGATGCCGCCGAAGGACGTGGCGTCCTCACCGGATCGCTTCCGGCGGAACGCGGTGAGGTCGACGACGCCCGCGTCCTGGTCGGCGGCGGACCCGGCGGGCGCACCGGGGGCCTCGGGTGCGGGGAAGCCGGGCGGCGGGGAAGCCGCAGGCCACCAGCCGGTCTCGCGCTGCAGTTCCGAGCGCGTCACGGGGCGGGTCGGGGCGGGATCGTAGAGCGGTACGCCGTCGGGCCGCCACGGCTGGCGGGGAGGCTGCGCGGGCTCCTCGGTCATGCGCCGGGGCCGGCGGGGCAGGCGGGTCAGCTTGGCCGCCGCGCCGTCATCGTCCGCGGCGGGCGGTTCCGGCTCGGCCGGACCGGTTTTCGCGGCCTCGAGCCGTTCGAGCTTGCGGCGTAGTCGTTCCACCGCGTCGAACCTGTTCGCGTCGGGGTCCGGTGCCGAACCCCGTCCCGGCATCTCCCACTCCGACATCGAACTAGCCGCTCGCGGGGGCCGTGGCATCGGTCGGCACCGCGGCCGCCGATACCCCGGACTGCTGTCTGAGTGTGCTGATCGTCTTCGTCATGTCCGTATTCTCCCTCAGCCCGGCGACACCGGAGTTTCCGCCGATCCGAGCGATCGGGTTCCGCGCCGAAATCGGGCATCCGGCATCCAGCATAGGAAAAGCCCCCCACCTGGCCAGCAGGTGAGGGGCTTTCGCAGCGGTGGCGGAGGGATTTGAACCCTCGGAGGGGGGTTACCCCTCACACGCTTTCGAGGCGTGCTCCTTAGGCCGCTCGGACACGCCACCGCCGGTGACTTTACCGGACCGGGCCGCGAATACCGAAATCGGCTGGAGAGAGGGCTAAAGACGCTGCGATCGGAAGAAATCGTCCAGGAGAGAGACGCATTCGGCTTCCAGGATTCCGCCGCGCACCTGCGGCCGATGGTTGAGACGTCGGTCACGCACCACGTCCCAGAGCGAACCGACGGCGCCGGTCTTGGGTTCCCAGGCGCCGAAGACGAGTTTGCCCACCCGGGACAGCACCAGCGCGCCCGCGCACATCGTGCAGGGCTCGAGGGTCACCGCGAGGGTCGCCCCCTCCAGCCGCCAGCCGTCGCCGGCGACCCGCGCGGCCGCGCGCAGGGCCAGCACCTCGGCGTGCGCGGTGGGATCGCCCAGGGCCTCGCGGGCGTTGGCCGCGCGCGCGAGTTCGGTGCCGTCGGCGGCGAACACGACCGCGCCGACCGGCACGTCACGATCGCCCGCGGCGGCCGCGGCGGCGATGGCGGCGCGGATCATCTCCTCGTCGGAGCTCATGGGCGTGCTCAGCGCGGGAGTTTGTCCAGCACGGCCGACAGCTCGTTCGCGAAGCCGAGACGCTGGGCGATCATGCCGAGCTGTTCGTCCGGGTAGAGGTCGGTCTCAGCGAGGATGACGCTCAGCACCGGTTCGGGCAGGCCGAGGTCGGACAGCACGCCGAGATCGCCCTCCTCCCACGGATCGATGTCGTCGAGTTCGTCCGGATCGATGTCCGGGATCTCGATGTTCAGTTCCTCGAGGACATCGGCGGCGATGTCGTAGTCGATCGCCGCGGTCGCGTCCGAGAGCAGGATGCGGCTGCCGGTGGGACCCGGTCGCAGGATGACGAAGAACTCGTCGTCGATATCGAGCAGGCCGAATACCGCGCCGGAGGCCCGCAGCTCCCGGATCTCGTCCTCGGCCGCGGACAGACTGTGCAGCGCCGCCGCGCTGAGCGGCGTCACCTTCCAGTTGGCTTCTTCGCGGACCACCGCTACTGCGAACCCTTCCACGTCGTCGTAGTCGTCCGACGTCGCCCTGTTCGTGCTCGAGCGCTGTGCTGCCATGGGCGCAACGGTAGTCCGCTTCGGGGGAAATGTTGAAGTCGTATGCCAATCTGATCGCATGACGGGCGATCCGAAAGCTGCGGTGTGTGTCCTGGGCGCCGGTTTGATCGGCGGGTCGGTGCTGCGCGCCGCGACCGCCGCCGGATACGAGGCGTGGGGATACAACCGGTCCGAGGCGGGCGTGCGCGCCGCGCGAGCCGACGATTTCGACGTGCTCGGCGATATCGAGACGGTGCTGCGCCGGGCCGCGAAACAGGACGCCCTCATCGTCGTCGGCGTGCCGATGCCCGCGGTCGATCGGATCCTGTCCGATGTGCGGATCTTCGCGCCCGAGTGCGCGCTCACCGACGTGGTCAGCGTGAAGGCGCCGGTCGCCGCGGCCGTGCGCGCGCACGAACTCGGGGCCCGCTACGTCGGCGGGCATCCCATGGCCGGGACCAGCGAGTCGGGCTGGGCCGCCACCACCCCGGACCTGTTCCAGCGCGCCGCGTGGGCGGTGAGCGTGGACCCGGACGTGCCGCGCGACACCTGGGAGCGGGTCACCCGGCTGGCCCTGGACTGCGGTTCGGTCGTCGTGCCGGTGCTGTCGGAGGAACACGATCGCGCGGTCGCCCGGATCTCGCATCTGCCGCACGTGCTGGCCGAGGCGCTGGCCATCGCGGGCGCGAACGGCGGTCCGCTGGCCCTGGGCCTGGCGGCCGGATCGTTCCGGGACGGCACCCGCGTCGCGGGAACCGCGGCGGACCTGGTGCGGGCCATCTGCGAACCGAACGCGGCGGCCCTGCTCGACGTGCTGGACGACACCCTGCGGGTGCTGACCGACGCGCGCGAATCATTGCGCGCCACCGGAACCATCACCCAGCTCGCGGAGGCCGGGCACGACGCCCGGGTGGACTACGAGGACAACGAGCGCTTCGCCATCACCGATATTCGCCCCGGCGACCCGGATTGGCGCGAGCGCCTGGCCGACGCCGGGCGCAGCGGCGGGGTCATCGAAGCGCTCTGAGTGGTTCGCGCGGGGGTCAGACCCGTTCGGCGAGACCGGGATAGTCGAGCACGAAACCGTCGGTGTCCACCGTGACGGTCGCGCTGGACACCGGCGACAGCACGTGGATGCCGTCCGCGCCGCTGCTGTAGGTGACGCTGGCCTCCTGCACCAGCAGGTCCGGCAGGCGCACGTAGACGACGGGGACCTGCACGTCCTCGCTGGCGTGCGCCAGCCCGTACCGGCGGATCGGCAGGGTGTTGAAGAAGGGGCTCAGCACGACGTCCACGTCGAGGGCGCCGCCGAAGGTGGAGCGCACGTGGGTGTTTCCCGCGTCGATGAGCCAGTAGTTCTCCTCGTCGCGGGCGATCGAGGCGTGTCTCTCCCCGGTGGCCAGGGTGCTGCGCAGCGAGAGCCGCCGTGTCACCCCGTTCTCGTCGGTGACCAGGTCGTAGGAGGCGCTGAAGGCGGGGTGCTCGGCGCATTCCCCGGCGATGATGCGGCCCGCGGCGCGAATTCGATTGCCGCTCAGCACTACCCGTACCGATTCCATCCGGGACGCGTTGTGCGCCCGCCAGGTCAGAATCGACGGCCAGGTGGCCGCCGCCGGTTTCGAGTCCTCGCTTCCGCTCTCCGTCACGCCTATCACCGTACGTGCAGGTGTACTCGGTCCGGTGACCACGCGCGGGCCGGAGTAGTCCGTTGTGCCTGGTGTTGCGGGAGAGCGGTACGGGGACACTCGAGTAACGTATTCGCGGGCATACGGGGACACAGGGTCGGAAGGGAATGTTGTGGCTGGCGCGCGGATGGTCGGGCTGTTCGCCGGGATCGGCGGACTCGAGCTCGGACTCGCCGCCCACGGCTGGCACAGCGAGCTGCTCTGTGAGATCGACGCCGGGGCGCAGGCGGTGCTCGCCGCGCGCTTTCCCGGGGTCGAGTTGCACTCGGATGTGAAGCGCCTGCGCGCGCTGCCCGCCGGCACCGAGCTGGTGGCCGCCGGCTTCCCGTGCCAGGACCTGTCCCAGGCCGGGCGGACCGCCGGAATCACCGGCGCCCGTTCGGGATTGGTGGACGAGGTGTTCCGCCTGGTGCGGCGCAGACGCGGTCCGCGCTGGCTGCTGATGGAGAACGTGCCGTTCATGCTGCAGCTCGGCGGCGGCGCGGCCATGCGGCACATCACCGCCGCGCTCGAGGAGCTCGGCTACACCTGGGCGTACCGGGTGGTCGACGCCCGCGCGTTCGGGCTGCCGCAGCGCCGTCAGCGGGTGCTCATGCTGGCCTCGCGCACCGAGGATCCGCGCCCGGTGCTGTTCGGCGCGGACGCCGGGCCGCGCACGGTGGGCGATCCGGACAACGACCCGTGCGGCTTCTACTGGACCGAGGGGAACCGCGGGCTCGGCTGGGCCGTCAACGCGGTGCCTACCCTCAAGGGCGGTTCGGCGCTGGGCATCGCGAGCCCGCCCGCGGTGCGGCTGCCCTCCGGCGAGCTGGTCACGCCCGGCATCACCGACGCCGAGCGACTACAGGGCTTCGACCGGGATTGGACGACCCCCGCGCTGGAGGTGCCGGGCGTGCGCGCGGGTCATCGCTGGAAGCTGGTCGGCAACGCGGTGAGCGTGCGCATGGCCGAGTGGGTCGGCGCCCGCCTGGCCGATCCCGCCGACGACGATTTCCCCGAGGGCGCGCCGCACATCCGCCGGGCCTGGCCGGACGCGGCGTGGGGCCGTGACGGGAAGGTGTACCGGGTTCCGGTGTCCACCTGGCCCGTGCACGCCCCGTACGAGGATCTGCGCTGGTTCCTGGACGACGTCCGGCTGCTCTCGGCGCGCGCGACCGCGGGCTTCCTGCGCCGCACCACCATGGGGACGCTGCGCTTTCCGCCGGGTTTCATCGCCGACGTGGAGAATCACCTCGATCGCATGGGCGGCTTCCCGCGCGAGGCCGCCTGACCCGCGTCGCGCGCGACCGGCCGGCACTTGCCCGGCTCCCGGGGCGCGTGTACCCAGGAGTGGCCCCAGCCGTCGCGGGGCCCGTGCACGCAGGAGCCCTATGACCCACCACCAGCGAACCCCCGACCCGAGCGGCCCGGCGCGGTGAGCGCGCGTCCCGGCACCGACGCCGCGACCAGTGCGCGCATGGCCAAGCAGAAGCGGGCCGGAACCAAACCCGAGGTGGCCCTGCGACGGGAGCTGCATCGGCGGGGCGCCCGGTATTTCGTGGATCGCGCGCCGCTGCCGAAACTGCGCCGCCGGGCCGATCTGGTGTTCCCGCGCCGCAAGGTCGCGGTGTACGTCGACGGCTGTTTCTGGCACAGCTGTCCCGAGCACGCGACCTACCCCAAGAACAACGCCGAGTGGTGGGCCGAGAAGCTGGCCGGGAACGTGGCCCGCGACCGCGACACCGATGCCCGGCTGGCCGCGGCAGGCTGGACGGTGGTGCGCGTGTGGGAGCACGAGCCCGCGACGGCGGCCGCCGATCTCGTCATGCGGATCGTGACCGGCGCGGCCGGGGGCGCCGCCGACGCCGTGGGCAACAATGGAGTGACTATCGGACAGGCCGACCAGTCCGGACGGGAGTGACGCCAGCGAAAGCGAGACGGCTATGCAGCCCACCGAGCGACTACCTGCGAAAACAGACTCCACGGCGGTGGTTCCCGCCGCCTCGCGCACGCGCCGCGCCCTGCAGTGGGCCGTGGTCGCGTTCATCGCCCTCGCGGGCGTCACCTACTCCTCCTGGGTGCTGGAGTTCGTGCTCCCGATCGACGCCGACCCCACCGACACGTTTCTCAGCCAGCTCGCCGAGGAGGGCGCGCCCTACAACTGGGTCTTCACCACCGGCGACACCGTCACCGGCGCGCTGCTGGCCCTGGCCGGGATCGGCGGCCTGTTCCTGTTCCGTCCGCGCCGGCGCTGGTTCACCATCGGCTGGGTGGCGCTGACCTGCTTCGGCCTCGCGACCATCGCGGACGCGCAGTGGTCGCTGAAACCCGCGGATCCGAACTCCCCGCGCCCGGACGGCGGGCTGTTCCCGCAGCTGCACCAGGTGCACGCGCTCACCAGCAGCGTGTCGGTGTTCGCGATCTTCATCGCCATGGTGGCGTTCACGGTGGGCGCGTTCAAGTACCGAAAGTGGCCGGTACTGCGGCACACCGGGCTCTGGATCCTGATCGTGGGTTCGGCGGTGACGGCGTGGATGCTGATCGCCGACAACCTGCCCGGCGACTACGGCCTCGGGATAGCCCAGCGCATCCAGGTCGGCGCGATGTCGCTGTGGTTGATCGCGCTGGCTGTGCAAATCGCTGTGGCCGAACGAGATTCGCCGACTCCCGTTAGGGTCGGCTGGTGACCAGCGAAGCACCGGAACTCACCGAGATAGCCGAACAGCTCGACACCGTCGCGGCCGCGACCGCCCGCCTGCTCCATACCGCCGAACAGCTGCGCGACGCGGATCTGGTCGACCCCTCGCTCCTGCCCGGCTGGACCCGCGGCCACGTCCTGGCCCACCTGTCCCGCAACGCCGACAGCCTGGTGAACCTGCTGCTGTGGGCGCGCACCGGCATCGAAACCCCGCAGTACGCAAGCGCGTTCCTGCGCGAGGCCGACATCGAGGCGGGCGCGCCCCGGCCGCTGCGCGAACAGCTGGAGGATCTGACCGCCGCCTCCGAGCGCTGGCTGTCCCTGGCGCGCGTGCTGCCCGCCGATCGCTGGCCGACCGTGGTCCGCAATCGCGCGGGCGGTGAGATGCCCGCGACCCGGGTGCCCTGGATGCGCCTGCTGGAGGTCGAGATTCACCATGTGGACCTGAATAGTGGTTACACCCCGGCTGATTGGCCCTCGGCCTTCGTGGACACCCTTTTGCCGGTCGCGGTGGCGGACCGGGCGGCCGCCGCCGCGGGCCCCGGCTTCGCGGTGCGGGCCACCGACACCGGCTACACCGCCACCGTCGGCGAACCCGCGACCGAGATCGCCGGCCCCGCCGCCGCCCTGGCCGCCTGGCTGATCGGCCGCCCGCCCGGCGCGGACCTCACCGGCGAGCTGCCGGACCTGACCGCCTGGAAATGAGCCCGCCGCCCCGGCGCCCGGCCGGAACGTGAGTATCGACACATTCCGGCCCCGGCGCCGAACCGCTTGCCCGGCAGGCGAGTCCGCGGCATTCCCCACAACGACAAAGGTCCCGCACCTACCGGTGCGGGACCTTTTGCTGTGCGCCCGAAGGGATTCGAACCCCTAACCTTCTGATCCGTAGTCAGATGCTCTATCCGTTGAGCTACGGGCGCATGGTTATTCAGTTGGTCTTGCAGCCCGGCGAACCGGGCTTGGCGGAGGCGAGAGGATTTGAACCTCCGGTCCCCGTGAAGGGACAACTCATTAGCAGTGAGTCCCATTCGGCCGCTCTGGCACGCCTCCTGGAGCCTTCTCTTACGAGGGCGCCGGTCCTTTCGAACCGCCGGGACGAAAGATTACACAGGGGTTGACCAATAGGCAAAACGGCTGGTCAGCGCAGGTGACTGTCGAACCAATCGAAGATTCTGGCCTGTGCGTCGAGCACGCTGTCGTCCTCGCGCGCGGCCGGATCGAAACCCGGATGGTCGGGGCGGTGCGCCAGCCCCGGGTAGGTGACGACCAGGGTCGCCACGTCCGCGCGGGCGGCCGAGTCGCGCAGGCGGTCGACCTCCTCGGGCGGGGTGCGCGGATCGTCGGCGCCGAAGAGCGCGAGCCAGGGGGCCTTGAGCCCGGGCGCGGCGGCCGCGAGGGCGATGGCCTGCGGGGTGAGGGGGACGTCGATCCCGGGTGCGGCGATGCTGACCGCCGCGCCCAGACGGCGGTTGGTGGCAACGAGGGCGGCGGCGGTGCCGGCGGAGTCGAAGCCGATGACCCCGACGCAGTCCTGGAAGACCCCGCGACCGGTGAGCCATTCGAAGCAGGCGTCGAAATCGGCGAAGAGATCGGCGCCGAAAACCTGTTCGGGATACGCGCCGTTGATCGGGGCCGAGTTCGCCGAATCCGTTGCCGCTCGCGGTTCCTCCCGATGGAACAGGTCCGGCGCGATGACGGTCCAGCCGTCGTCGGCCAGCGATCGCATGAGTTCCAGCAATGGGTCGGTGAATTCGCGCGATTCGTGCAACACCACGATGCCACCGCGCGCGTAACCATCCGGTTCGATCACGGTGAGAGGCACTCCGGTCGTGTCGTGCACGGGCGCCAGATCTCGGTAAATGCCCGCCATGGAGCCAGCGTAGTTGCGCCAGATAAATTCGCGATAAATCTTTCGACAGGTGCTGGGATCCGGCGGAATTCCGCTACCGCCGATATCGCGGCAACATGTCAGCGGCGTTGCCGCGAGGATGCCGGAGCGCCCCGGCGCCGCCCGCGCGGCGCCGTTCGCACCCGGTCCGAACACCACCCGGATATCGGCCGGACACCGCGACATAGGGTGGAGGGGTGAGCGCGCACATCCGTCCGGACCTCGAAGCCATTCCGGCGTACGTCGCCGGCCGCAGCAACCCGGGGGCGGTGAAGCTGGCCAGCAACGAAACCACCTTCCCGCCGCTGCCGTCGGTGGCCAAGGCCATTGCCGAGGCCGCCGAAGTCGTGAACAGGTATCCCGATAATCAGGCCGTCGAATTGCGCACGGCCATCGCGGAATTCCACGGCGTCGGGGTCGAGAACGTCGCGGCGGGTTGCGGAAGTGTCGCCATCTGCCAGGAACTGGTGCAGATCACCTGCCTGTCTCCCGAGGACGAGGTGCTGTTCGCCTGGCGCTCGTTCGAGGCGTACCCGATCGTGACGCGGGTGGCCGGGGCCAAGGCCGTGCAGGTTCCGCTGAACAGCGAGCACACCCACGATCTCGATGCCCTGGCGGCGGCGGTGACGCCGAACACCCGCGTGGTGTTCGTGTGCAACCCCAACAATCCCACCGGGACGGCGCTGGGCCAGGCCGAGCTGGCGCGCTTCCTCGATCTGGTGCCGGTGAACGTGCTGGTGGTGCTGGACGAGGCGTACTACGAATACCTGCGGCTGCCCGATCAGCCGAACGGCGTCGAACTGGGCCGGACCCGGCCGAATGTGCTGGTGCTGCGCACGTTCTCGAAGGCGTACGGCCTGGCCGGGCTGCGCGTCGGGTACGCGGTCGGCGATCCGGCGGTCATCACCGCGCTCATGAAGGTGCACATCCCCTTCAGCGTGAACCGGCTGGCGCAGGCCGCGGCCATCGCCTCCCTCGAGGCCAAGCACGAACTGCTGGAGCGGACGAACGCCGTTGTGGCCGAGCGCGATCGGATGCGCGCGGCGCTGCTGGCGGCGGGGTACCGGGTGCCCCCGAGCGAGGCGAACTTCGTCTGGCTGCCGCTCGGGGCGGACAGCGTGGCGTTCGGCGAGGCGAGCGCGGAGGCGGGCGTGCTGGTGCGCCCCTACGGCACCGACGGCGTCCGGGTCACCGCGGGCGATCCGCACGAGAACGACCAGTTCCTGGCCTTCGCCACCGATCCGGCCGTCGCGGCGCGATTCGCGGGCTGAGCGGGCCCGCCGGGTCGCGCGGGACCGGCCGGCGGACGGGATCGGCGCGCTAGCCGATCCCCAGCCCCGCCGCCAGCGTCGGCCACGAGCGCGGCAGTTCCTCGGCCCAGTACGGCCAGGAATGCGTGCCGGTCAACCGCCGGTTGACCGTGGCCGGAATCCCCAGCTGCCCGAGGCGTTCGGCGAGCTGCTGGGTGCACATGTCGGAGCCGGCCTCGATCGGCCCGCCGAACATGATGGCGCTGCGCATTTCCGGGTTGGCCGGTGTGTCGTACTGCCCGGGCAGCCCGCTGCCGGAGGACAGGTAGATGGCCTTGCCGCGCAGGTGATCGGCCTGGCTCAGGACGTCGTGGGCGGCCCACGCCGGGTCCTCCGCCGGGCCGAACATGTTGTCCGGGTTACCGCCGAAGGTGCCGATCACCGCGCGGGCCTGCGCCTGGCCGAAGTCCGAACTCATTGCGTAGCAGCCACTGTGCGCCGCCACCGCGCGGTAGAGGTCCGGGAAGCGCACGGCGAGCATCATGGCCGCCTCCGCGCCCATGGAGACGCCGGTGAGCGCGTTCACGCCGTTGCCGGCGAAGCGGGCGTCCAGCAGCGGCGGGAGTTCCCGGGTGAGAAAGGTCTCCCAGCGGTTGGTGCCGAGCTTCTCGTCGGGCTGCTGCCAGTCGGTGTAGTAGCTGGCGGGCCCGCCCAGGGTGAAGACCACGTTGACGTTCTTGTCGGCGAAGAAATCCACCGCGCCGCCGAGCTGGGCCCAGTTGTTGGCGTCGGGGGCGGCGGCGCGACCGTCGAGCATGTAGACGGTCGGTCGGGGTCCGGTGCGTTCGGCGGGCAACAGCACCTGCACGTCGACCGTGCGGGCCATGGCCGGGGACGACACCGAGACCCGGAGTAGGCGGTCCCCGATGTTCTCCACGCGGCGGATGGCGGCGCGGGTGGGGTGGGTCGGATCCAGTCCGGGTGGGGGTTCGTCGTTGGACCCGGAACCGCCGACGGGCGGGGGTTCGGCGAGCGAGAGCGGAGAGGTGAGTACCGCCGCACCGGCGAGAAGTGCGGCGCTGGCAAAGGCGCCGACGAGGCGACGCCGTACATGACGGCGGCTGTCCACCCGGCCATCCTGCCAGAAAAGCTCAATCGGCGGCGAGGTCCCGCTCCCAGCGAGTCTCCACATCGGTGAAGCGCCACACCGCGATTGCCACCGCCCAGGTGACCACGAACAGGCCGACGATCACGAATCCGAGGTCGCCGAGGTCGAGATTTCCGATCCAGGCGATGAAACCCGAAGTGATGTCGAGTCGTTCGACGAAAATCGAGAGAATCTCCTGCACGCCGATGAGCAGCGCGACGGCCACGGACAGGCCGGTGATCACCAGGTTGTAGTAGATCTTGCGCACGGGGCGGGCGAAGGCCCAGTCGTAGGCGTAGCTCATGAACGACCCGTCCAGCGCGTCGAAAAGCGTCATACCGGCCGAAAACAGAACGGGCAGTACGAGAATCGAGTACCACGGCAGTCCGGTCGCGGCCGCGCCGCCCGCGATGACCAGCAGTCCCACCTCGGTGACGGTGTCGAATCCCAGGCCGAACAGCAGGCCGACCGGATACATCTGCCACGGCTTACGGACCAGGCGCACCACCGGGCCCAGCACGCGATTGAGCAGGCCGCGATTGTCGAGTTCCCGCTCCAGGCGCGCCTCGTCGAGTTCACCGCCGCGCATGCGCCGGAACACTTTCCAGATTCCGATGAGCGCGAGCAGGTTCAGCAGGCCGATGGCGATCAGGAACAGTCCGGACACGCTGGTGCCCCAGAGACCGGTCCAGGTCTGCAGCGCCGAGTTCTCGTCCTCGAGCGGGCCGATCAGCGCCCGCACGCCGAGCGCGAGCAGGCCGACCATGACGAACACGATGGTGGAATGCCCGAGGGCGAACCAGAATCCGACGGTGTGGGTGCGCTCGCGGCCGTGTTCGGCGACGAGTTTGCGCGTGGTGTTGTCGATCGCCGCGATGTGATCGGCGTCGAAGGCGTGCCGCATGCCGAGGGTGTACGCGGTGACCCCGAGCCCGACCCCGAACACCGCGCCCTGCACCTGGTAGTGCCCGGGCACCACGAACAGCAGCAGCGTGCCCCAGCCCAGAACGTGCAGCGCCGCCACGGCGAGCCCCATACCTATCCAGCCGCGCATGCGAAACCTCGATACCTCGTCGAACGGAAACGGACGGCGGCACTCGCGCGAAACGCGATGTGCCGCCGTCCGTATCGATTCTCGGCCCGGGCCGAGCGATCCGCGATCCGAAACTCGAAATCGCCGATCGGGCTGCGGAAGCGGAGGGATTTGAACCCCCGGTTGCTTTCACAACGCTCGCTTTCAAGGCGAGTGCATTCGGCCGCTCTGCCACGCTTCCAGGCGCTCGATCCTAACAAGCTCACCGCCACGGGTCGCGCCGGTGTTTGGCGGGTGTCCGGCGCGCGGGTGCGCCCGCTCAGTCGGCGCGCTGGTCGGAGGCGATGTTGACCACCTCCAGCGCCCCGGCGACGGCGGCGAGCTGCTGCGGGGTGAGCATGTCCACGAAGTAGCGCCGGACCGCGGCGACGTGGCCGGGCGCGGCGGCGCGCAGGCGGCGCATGCCCTCGTCGGTGAGCTGGGCCAGCACCCCGCGCCCGTCCTCGGTGCAGGCGGTGCGCCGGACCATCTGCTGGGTCTCGAGCCGCCGGATCTGATGGGTGAGACGGCTGCGGGAGGAGAGCACGCCGTCGGCGAGATCGCTCATGCGCAGCGACCGGCCGGGCGCCTCGGACAGTTTCACCAGAATCCGGTAGTCGGCCAGGGACAGCGCACTGTCGCGCTGGAGCTGCCGGTTGAGGTCGGCCATCAAACGCTGACTGCCGTCCATGTACGCCCGCCACGCGCGCTGCTGTTCCGGGGTGAGCCACCTCGGTTCGGCCGCGACACGGCCCCCGGGTTCGACAACCACCGGCTCAGTGTAGCCAAGCGAATCGGCCCGACCGCTCCGAGCTGCGAAAACAGCACGCCCGGAACCCTTCTCGCGCGGGTCACACCCTGCTCGAGCTGATCATGGTGCGGCTCAGGTCGGACAGGGTGGTGCAGCCCGACAGCCCCATGGCCGAATCGAAGTCCGCGAGCAGGGCGCGCAGCGCGTGCCGGACGCCGTCCCGGCCCGCGATGCCGAGCCCGTACGCCCAGGGCCGGCCGTAGAGCACGGCCTTCGCGCCCAGGGACAGCGCGATCATGACGTCCGAGCCGCCGCGCACCCCGGAATCGAAGAGCACCTCGGCGCGATCGCCCACGGTGGCGACGATGGTCGGCAGGGCGTCCAGGGCGGCGATGGCGCCGTCCACCTGCCGGCCGCCGTGGTTGCTCACGATCACCGCGTCCGCGCCCGCGTCCACGCACCGGCGGGCGTCGTCGGGGTGCACCACTCCCTTGACGGCGATGGGCAGCGCGGTCCAGTCGCGCAGGCGGGAGATGTCGGCGGGCCGCAGGCCGTGGTTGCCGAACAGGCCGATCCAGGTCAGGATGGCCGCGCGCATGGCGTCGTCGCTCTCTTCCGGCGGCGCGGCCAGCTTCGCGCGAAAGACCGGATCCGCCAGGTAATTGGCGATGCCCTGCCCGTGCAGGAACGGCAGATGCCCGAGTTCGAGGTCGCGGGGCCGCCACCCCAGCGCCGGGGTGTCGACGGTGACGACGATCGCCTTGGCCCCGGCCTTCTCGGCGCGTTCGACGAACGAGCGCGCCAGCTCGGTGTCGTCGGGCCAGTACAGCTGGTACCACCACTCCCCCGCGGCCGCGCCCGCCTCCTCGATGGTCGTGGAGGCGGCGGTGGAGAGCACCATGCCGATGCCGAGTTCGCGGGTCACCTCGGCGACCACGGCCTCGCCGCGGTCGTGCAGCAGTCCGAGCACCCCGATGGGTGCGGTGAGAACGGGCGCGGCCAGCGTGGTCCCGAGCACCTCGAGGGAGAGATCGCGCGCACCGGGCGCGCTCGCGCCGCGCAGCACGCGGGGCATGAGCCGGTATTTCTCGAAGGCGGCGATGTTGGCCGCGGCCGTGCGCTCGGTCGACGCGCTGCCCGCCACGTAGGCGAAGGCCGCCGGGTCGAGCACCTCGCGGGCCCGTCGCTCCAGACCCGCCGCGGTCATCGGGAGGGCGGGCAGCGTGCCCGCGAGCCCGGCGAGATAGATCTCGTTCTGGAAGTCGACGAAACTGCTCATTGCGCAAACGCTAGCGCTTGCCACCCGTGCGCGCGGACGGTCGGAAATACTTTCCCGGAGCGTAACTTCCGGAAAGGTTCCGGTTATCGGCCGCGGCGCGGATCGCGGTCGTTGGCGCGCACGCGAACGAGCGCGCGCGGCTGGTCCGCGGCGATGAAACCGGAAATGGCCATGGCGGCCAGCAGTGTCATGGCACCCAGAGCGGTCAGAAAGCCGATCATGGATTCTCCTTTCAGGGGCATTGATTCCACGGCGCCGCACCAGCGCGTCCGGCATCGTGTCCGCCTCCACGGTGTACCACGAAGCTGACAGGATGCTGTGCGCTCGCCGAGGACGGCCTGACAGTAATCGCCCGGACGCCGTCGTAGGCTCGTTTTCATGTATGCGGTAGCGCTCGACGGTTTCGGCGATCCCGAGGTCATGGCCTGGACGCAGGTCGCGGACCTGCCCGCGCCCGGTCCCGGGGAGGTGATTGTCGAGGTCGCGGCGGCGGGGGTGAATCGCGCCGACCTGCTGCAGCGGCGCGGGCTGTATCCGCCGCCGCCGGGCGCGAGCGAGACGCTCGGGCTGGAGTGCGCGGGCACGGTGGCCGCGGTCGGCCCCGGGGTCACCGCACCGCGCGTCGGCGATCGCGTGTGCGCGCTGCTGTCCGGCGGCGGGTACGCCGAACGCGTCCTGGTGCCCGCGACGCAGGTGCTCCCGGTGCCGGACGATCTGGATGTGGTTGCGGCGGCGGCGCTTCCGGAGGTGGCGGCCACCGTCTGGTCGAATCTGGTCATGACCGCGGGCCTGCGCGCCGGGCAGTTGCTGCTGGTGCACGGCGGCGGTAGCGGGATCGGCACCCATGCCATCCAGGTGGCGCGGGCCCTGGGCGCGCGGGTGGCGGTGACGGCCGGGTCGGACGGCAAGCTCGCGCGCTGCGGGGAATTGGGCGCGGACATCCTCATCAATTACCGCGAACAGGATTTCGTGGACGTGCTGCGGGCCGAAAGTCCCGGCGCCGACGTCATTCTCGACAATATGGGCGCGGCCTATCTGGACCGGAATGTGCGGGCGCTCGCCGAGAACGGGCAGCTGGTGGTGATCGGCATGCAGGGCGGTGTGAAAGCGGAATTGGATCTGGCGACCCTGCTGGGCAAGCGCGGCACCGTCCACGCCACCAATCTGCGCCGCCGTCCGGCGACCGGTCCCGGCAGCAAGGCCGAGATCATCGCCGAGGTCCGCGAGCACCTGTGGCCGCTGGTCGCCGCGGGCGCGGTGGCGCCGATCATCTCCGCGGAGCTGCCCATCACCGAAGCGGCACAGGCGCATCGGCTGCTCGACTCGCCCGAGACCGTCGGCAAGGTGGTGCTGCGCGTCGGGTGAGGTCGGGTGACTACTTCTCCAGCGCGGTGAGCGCGCGGCCGAGCTGATCGATCTCGAACTTGGTCGTGTACGGCGCGAGGCCGATCGTGACCGCGCCGCCCTCGTCGTTCACCCCGAGCGCGTCCAGCAGGCGGCTGCCGCCGTGCGAGCCGCTCAGCGTGCCGATGCGGGCGTCGGCGAGGGTGGCCGAGACCTTCTCCGCCTGCATGCCGGCGAGGGTGAAGCTGACGGTGGGGATGCGGGTGGAGGCGCGGCCGATCACGGTCAGGTTCGGGACCTGGTCGAGCACCGTCATCAGGTGTTCGAAGAGCTGGTCGTGATAGTCCTGCAGCGAGGTGATCGACATCTCCAGGCGTTCGCGCCGGGTGCCGGTGGCGCGTTCGTCGAGCCCGGCCAGGTAGTCGATGGACGTGGTCAGGCCCGCCAGCAGCGCGTACTGGTGGCCGCCGACCTCGAGGCGTTCGGCGCCCTTGGCGTAGGGGTTGAGCGACATCGACGGGATGCGGTCCAGGAACGCGGGGTCGCGGAAGACGAGCGCGCCGATCTGCGGGCCGCCCCACGCGGGTGCGCTGAGCGCGATCACGTCGGCGTTGAGTTCATCGATGTCGATGAGCGCGTAGGGGGCGGCGCCGAAGCAGTCGGCCACCAGCAGGCCGCCGACCTCGTGGACGCGATCGGCCGCGACCCGCACCGAGGGCGCGGAGCCCACGATCGGGGAGGCCGCGGTCAGCGCGACCAGGCGGGCGGTGGGGCCGATGAGCTCCTCGAACTGCCAGGCCGGCATTTCACAGGTCTCGATCTCGACCTCGGCCCAGCGCACATGGGCCCCATAGCGATTGGCGATGCGCAGCCACGGCGCGACATTGGCCTCGTCATCCAGACGCGACAGCACGATTCCGGTGCCCAGACCCAGCCGGGAGCTCAGCGATTCGGCGAGCCAGGCCAGCAGGACCGCGCGATCCGGGCCGAGCACCACGCCCGCCGGATCACCGCCGACCAGATCCGCGACGGCTTCGCGGGCGGCGTCCAGGATGGCCGCACTGCGCCTGGCGGCGCCGGTCCGATTGGTATGCGAGAAGGCGGAGGTCCGGAATCCCGTTGATACCGCGCGGGATACCGAATCCGGAACCAGCATGCCCGCTTGCGGGTCGAGGTGGATCCAGCCGTCGCCCAGGGACGGTATGAGGCCCCGCACCCTTGCGACGTCGTAAGTCATGCTGGTCACTCTAAAGGGAACGGGCACGCCGCGGTAACGGTGTGGGGTGTTTGCTGCACTCACCAGGGCGTGAAGCAAAGGCGACCCCGTTGCGACATGATAGGGGCATGACGGAATCGGATGGGGCGCCGGAATCCATTGTCGTGATCGGCCCCGAGGGCAAGCCGCTGATCGTTCCGGCGAACGCCGGGCGCGGGGGCGAATCGGTGGAGTTCACGGGGCAGGTCGTGGGTGACGAAAACCCCGGCGAATCAGGCGAAAAGGAAGAATCGCTCGCCGATATGGTGGAGCAGCCCGCGAAGGTCATGCGTATCGGCACCATGATCAAACAGCTGCTCGAGGAGGTCCGGCACGCGCCGCTGGACGACGCCAGCCGCACCCGGCTGCGCGAAATCCACAAAACCTCCATTCGCGAACTCGAACAGGGCTTGGCCCCCGAACTCCGCGAAGAACTCGAACGCCTCGCCCTGCCCTTCAGCGACGACGTCATCCCCTCGGACGCCGAACTGCGGATTGCCCAGGCCCAGTTGGTCGGCTGGCTCGAAGGCCTGTTCCACGGCATCCAGACGGCCCTGTTCGCCCAGCAGATGGCGGCCCGCGCCCAACTGGAACAGATGCGCCACGCACTCCCCTCGGGCGCGAGCACGATCGATCCGCAGGGGCACGGTGGTCCCGCCACCGGTGGCGGGCAATACCTCTGAACAAGGTCGCGGGGGCAGCTTCCCGTCACACAGCCCGGGCCATTAGATAGGGTCGGGTGCTGTGCCTGCTGCTGCTCCCCCCGACTCGGCAACGACCGAGGTACAACCGGACAATGATCCGGTGGTGCTGAAGTCCGATTCCCAGTCCTTCGGTCGCGCGTTCAAGGACTTTCGTGACGGCTTCTCCCAGCGCGAGTTGTGGTTGGCGCTGGGGTGGCAGGACATCAAGCAGCGCTATCGCCGCTCGGTGCTCGGCCCGTTCTGGATCACCATCGCGACGGGTCTGCAGGCCGCGGCCATGGGCGTGCTCTACGCCACCCTCTTCGGGCAGTCGCTGACCTCGTACCTGCCCTACGTCACGGTCGGGCTGATCGTCTGGAACGTGATCTCGGCCAGCATCCTCGAGGGCTCGGACGTGTTCATCGCCAACGAGGGGCTGATCAAACAGCTGCCCTCGGCGCTGAGCGTGCACGTGTACCGCATGGTGTGGCGGCAGTTCCTGTTCTTCGCGCACAACCTGATCATCTACGTGGTCATGCTGGCCGCGTTCAGCATCTGGCGCGATCTGGACTGGACGGTCCTGCTCGCGATTCCGGGTCTGCTGCTGCTGTTCCTCAACGCGCTGTGGGTGACCATCGCCTTCGGCATCTTCAGCACCCGCTACCGCGACCTGGCCCCGATTCTGAGCAGCACCACGCTCATGCTCTTCGTGCTCACCCCGGTCATGTGGAAGACCACCGCGCTCACCGGCTCCGCCAGCGATCGCGCCAAACTGGCCGAGCTGATCCCGACCTACCATTACCTGGAGATCGTGCGCGCGCCGCTGCTCGGGGATCCGATCGTGCTGCGCAGCTGGCTGGTGGTCCTGGCGATCACCGTCATCGGCTGGATAGTCGCCATACTTGCCATGAAGCAGTACCGTTCCCGCGTCCCCTACTGGGTGTGAAGGCTCAATGACCGACCATGTGAGTATCGAGACCCAGAACGCGTGGGTGGAGTTCCCGATCTTCGACGCCAAATCCCGGTCGCTGAAAAAGGCGTTCCTGGGCAAGGCCGGTGGCGCCATCGGACGCAATCAGTCCGACGTGGTGGTCGTGGAAGCGCTGCGCGAGATCAACCTTTCCCTGAAGGAAGGCGATCGGGTCGGTCTGGTCGGCCACAACGGCGCGGGCAAATCGACACTGCTGCGGCTGCTTTCGGGCATCTACGAACCGTCCCGGGGCAGCGCGCGCATTCGCGGCCGCGTCGCGCCGGTCTTCGATCTCGGCGTCGGCATGGACCCCGAGGTGTCGGGCTACGACAACATCATTATTCGCGGTCTGTTCCTCGGGCAGACACGTAAGCAGATGCTCGGGAAAATCGACGAGATCGCCGAATTCACCGAATTGGGTGAGTATTTGGCCATGCCGCTGCGGACCTACTCCACCGGCATGCGCGTACGCTTGGCGATGGGCGTGGTCACCTCCATCGACCCCGAAATCCTGCTGCTGGACGAGGGGATCGGCGCGGTCGACGCCGAATTCATGAAGAAGGCGCGAGTTCGCCTGCAGGAGCTGGTGTCCCGCTCCGGCATTCTGGTCTTCGCCAGCCATTCCAATGAATTCCTGGCGCAGCTCTGCGATTCGGCTATGTGGATCGATCACGGTCAGGTACGCATGCATGGCGGCATCGAGGAAGTGGTGCGCGCGTACGAAGGCCCGGAGGCGGGCGATCACGTGGCCCAGGTGCTGCGGGATCTGGAACGTGAACCCGAACGGAATCCCGCATGACCGAGCAGATGACCCCCAACTTCGGTGCCGACGCGCGGATCGTCGCGATCGTCGTCACCCATAAACGCCGCGAACTGCTGGCCGAATCGCTGAAGGTGCTCTCCACCCAGACGCGGGCCATCGATCACCTCATCGTCATCGACAACGGCAACGAGCCCGAGGTCGGCGAACTGGTGCGCAACCAGTCCATCGAATCGACCTACCTGGGTTCGGAGCACAACCTCGGCGGCGCCGGCGGTTTCGCGCTCGGCATGCTGCACGCGCTGACCATGGGCGCGGACTGGGTGTGGCTGGCCGACGACGACGGCAGGCCCGAGGGTCCGCGGGTGCTGGAAACCCTGTTCGACTGCGCGCAGCGGCACGGGCTGGTCGAGGTGTCACCGGTGGTCGCCGATATCGACGATCCCGATCGGCTGGCCTTCCCGCTGCGCCGCGGCGTGGTGTGGCGGCGGCTGCGCTCCGAGCTGGGCGACGAGGATTTCCTGCCCGGCATCGCCTCGCTCTTCAACGGTGCGCTGGTCTCGGCGCAGGCCGTGGACGTCATCGGCGTCCCGGACCTGCGGCTGTTCGTGCGCGGTGACGAGGTCGAGGTGCATCGCAGGCTGGTGCGGTCCGGCCTGCCGTTCGGCACCTGTCTGCAAACCGCCTATCTGCACCCCAACGGTTCGGAGGAGTTCAAGCCGATCCTGGGCGGGCGCATGCACACCCAGTACCCGGACGACCCGGTCAAGAGGTACTTCACCTACCGCAACCGCGGCTACCTGATGGCCCAGCCCGGGATGCGCAAGCTGCTGCCGCAGGAACTGGCCCGGTTCGGCTGGTTCTTCCTGGTGCAGCAGAAGGATCCGCAGGGCCTCATGGAGTGGCTGCGCCTGCAGCGGCTGGGCCGGCGCGAGCAGTTCCACAAGCCGGAGCAGACCCCGCCGCAGGACCGGCCGGCCGCGCCCGAACCGAGCCGGGCCGAACCGGACAAGGCCACATCCTGACCCTGTCGCCGGGGCGAAAGCCCAGGTAGGAAAATCGGTTGCGTACCCGCGACCGACCTGACAGGGTGGTGACGTTCTTATTCGGCTCGCGGTCGCCTCGGTGACCACCCAGGGAAGAGAAGGAGGTGGATCTACGTGTTTACGACAGTGCGGATTGTCGTGCCTGCGCGAGCCCTCGCCGCGCGCGTATCCACCTCGAACCCCCTGCGCTGAGTCCGAATGACGGGCTCGGCCCGTCGAAGGACCCCCCATCATGTCTCTGGTCGATCTCGACCTGCTCAATTCCTACGGCTGGACCGCTTCCGTAGCGACCGATTACCTTCCGCTGCTCGATGATTCGGTGATTCCGGCGCGCGTGCTGCGCATGGATCGCAGCGAATGCGATGTGGCCGTTCCGTTCGCCACCACCCGTCTGCCCGACGCCACCGCGCGTATCGTGCGCGCCCGCTGCCCGCGCTCGGATTCCGAGGTCAGCGGTCTGTGCACGGGCGACTGGGTCGCGCTCGGCAGTGATTCCGGCGCGGCACCCACCACCCACCGGCTCCTCACCGACGCCGTGGTGCGGCGACTGCTGCCGCGCCGCACCGCCATTGTGCGAGCGGCGGTTTCGGGTCACTCCGACGCCCGGGCGCGCTCGGCGAGCCAGGTGCTGGCCGCCAACGTGGACACCGTCCTGCTGTGCTCGCCCGGTGACGGCGACGTGGATCTCGGGCGGATCGAGCGCATGCTCGCCCTCACCTGGGAATCCGGGGCGCAGCCGGTGGTGGTGCTGACCAAAGCCGATCTGGCCGAGGATCTTTCGCTGGATCAGGTGCGAGCGGTCGCGCCCGGGGCCACCGTGGTCGCGGTGAGCGCCGCCTCCGGTCTCGGCATGGAGGTGCTGACGGCGCTGCTGGAGGGCACCGTCGCACTGCTCGGGCCGTCCGGCGCGGGCAAGTCGACCCTCGCCAACGCGCTGCTCGGCGCGGATGTGTTCGCCACCAACGCCGTTCGCGAAGGCGACAAGCGCGGGCGGCACACCACCGTGCACCGCGAGCTCCGGCCGCTGCCCGGCGGCGGGACCCTCATCGACACCCCCGGCCTGCGCTCGATCGGGCTGTGGGATGCCACCGAGGGCCTGGGCCGCACCTTCAGCGAGGTGGAATCCCTTGCCGCGCAGTGCCGTTTCAGCGACTGCTCGCACATCGGCGAGCCGGGCTGTGCGGTGCTGGCCGCCATCGAGTCCGGGGAGCTGCCCCAGCGCAGGCTGGACAGCTTCCGCAAACTCACCCGGGAGAACGAGTGGATGGCGGCCCGCACCGATTCGCGGGCCCGCGCCGAACGCGAGAAGCAGTGGCGTGACATCAGCAAGGAACAGCGTCGCATGTACCGCCAGCGTCAGGGCGGCCGCCGCTGATCCGGCGCGGCCGCGCCCCGGCCCCGTTCCCGGCTCGGGAGCGCGGGCGGAGGCGCGGTCGCGGCGGTTCGCCGAACGGCCGAGCAGGCAGCGGGCGATCCGGGTCGTGGCCCGGGCCGAGGTTCGTGACCGCCGGGCGCGGGTGTGCCCGCGCGCCGACTTCCGCGGCATGCGGAGAATGAGAGCGTGAACGGTGCTGGTGTGGCGCGACGGGTTGAAACGAGCGTTCCAGTTATGGGCCGATGAGGTGGGCGCTGGAGCGGATACGGCGGCTGCCCGGTGCGGTGGCCTATCTGGCGATCGGTGGGATCACCGCGCTGGTGTCGATCTTCGCGGTGGTCGGGCTCGCTCTGGTCGGGATGTTGTGCCTGATCGGGGTGGGTATTCCGGCCGTCCCGGAGGCGGTGCGGGTGCTGCGGCGATTGGTGAACTTCGACCGGCGACGGGCCGCGCGCTATCTGGGTGAGCCCATCGCGCAGCCCTATCAGCCCATGTCGGGCGGGCTGCGCGAACAGCTGGCCACCGTTGCCCGGGATCCCGCGAATCTGCGGGAT
This sequence comes from Nocardia sp. NPDC003693, assembly GCF_053981095.1. Taxonomy (NCBI): domain Bacteria; kingdom Bacillati; phylum Actinomycetota; class Actinomycetes; order Mycobacteriales; family Nocardiaceae; genus Nocardia; species Nocardia sp. NPDC003693. The sequence goes on along the minus strand of NZ_JBSFNO010000018.1, from coordinate 61,926 downwards.
CTCGGGTGGCTGGTGCTGCACGCGATCACGGGCACCATCGTCGGCGCCTGTGCGGTGCTGCTGCCGATCAGCGCGCTGAACCAGGCGCTGATTCCGGCGTACTGGCGGGCCATCTCGCCCGCGACGGTCGACAACTTCGGCATCGCGGTGGATTCCTGGGGCCGGGCCTGGCTCTCGGCTCTGATCGCCCTGCCCATGATCTGGCTGGCGCTGCAGGTACCCGCCATCGCGCGCTGGCAGGCGCGCGCGGCGGCGGCGCTGCTGGCCCCGGCCGACGGGGCCGAACTCGCGCACCGGGTGGCCGAGCTGACCGCGACCCGGGCGGCGGCGCTGGACGCGCACGGGGCGGAGCTGCGGCGGATCGAGCGGGATCTGCACGACGGGGCGCAGGCCCGGATCGCGGCGGTGATCATGCAGCTGGGGCTGGCCGAGCAGCTGCGCGGCGCGGATCCGGCGGCGGCGGACGCCATGGTGCGCACGGCCCAGGACACCGCGACCGCCGCGCTCGCGGAACTGCGCGACGTGGTGCGGACCGTGTATCCGCCGGTGCTGGCCGATCGCGGATTGGCCAGCGCCGTCTCGGCATTGGCGGCCCGCTCACCCATACCCTGCGTGGTCGATATCGAGCCGGGCGCGCGGCGGCCCGCCGCGGTGGAGGCCGCGGCCTACTTCGTCATCGCCGAGGCGCTCACCAACGCCACCAAACACTCGCGGGCCGAGCATGTTTCGGTCCACCTGGGCGGAACGCCCGAACTGCTGGCGCTGACCATCACCGATGACGGGATCGGCGGGGCGCACGAGACCGAGGACGGCGGGCTCGCCGGCATCCGGCGGCGGGCGCGGGCCCTGGACGGGGACATGCGGCTCACCAGTCCCGCCGGTGGCCCTACTGTGGTGCGCGTGGAGTTGCCATGCGGGTCGTGATCGCCGAGGACGACGCCCTCCTGCGCGAGGGTCTGGTCCTGCTGCTGCGCACCGCCGGTATCGAGGTGGTGGCGGCGGTCGACAATGCCGGGGATTTCCTGACCCTGGTGACCGCCGACCGCCCCGACGCGGTGGTGGTGGATGTGCGCATGCCGCCGACCTTCACCGACGACGGACTGCGAGCCGCGGTGCGGGCCCGCGAGATTCACCCCGGACTGCCGGTGCTGGTGCTCTCGAACTGGGTGGAGGACAGCTATGTCGCCGAACTGCTCGGTGACGGTTCCGGCGGGGTCGGGTATCTGCTCAAGGAGCGGGTCGGCAGGGTCGACCGCTTCCTGGAGTCCCTGCGCCGGGTCGCGGACGGCGGCACCGCCATGGATCCCGAGGTGATCTCGCAGCTACTGGTTCGCCGCAAGTCCGACGATCCCCTGGCGGCGCTCACCCCGCGCGAGCGCGAGGTGCTGGCCCTGATGGCCGAGGGCCTGGACAACGCGACGATCGCCGCCCGCCTGGTGGTCTCCGAAGGCGCCGTCCTCAAACACATCCGGAGCATCTTCGCCAAGCTGAACCTGCACGCCGACGAGGTCGGGCACCGCCGGGTGCTGGCGGTGCTCGCGTATCTCGGCGCCGCGCCGCGCCTTTGAGCGTCACCGCGGCCCGCCCTCCGAGGGCGGGCCGCGGGCCGGTCAGTTTCCGGACTCGTCGTCCCGGCAGGTGATGTCGGTCGGGGGCAGGGTGCCGTCGGCGAAGTAGGTGTTCACCGCACCCCAGGCGCAGGTGTTCCGGTAGCGGCCGTACACGCTGTGGATGTCCACGTTCTCGAGGGTCACCAGGCGAGAACCGGTGAGCGCCTTACGCATCGCCACGCCGTTGGCGTACGAGGTGCGGGTGTCGCCGGTGGCCTGCACGATCAGGGCGGGTAGCGCGTTGCCGATCGTCGTCGGCTCCTCGGCGGGTGCGGGCCAGAACGCGCACGGGGTGATGTTGTTGGCGAACGCCCCGAAGATCGGCTGGGTGGCCCGGGCCGCCTCGATGTTGCGCCAGTACCAGGCGGGATCGCGGGGCACACCCACATCGCCGCACATGATGGTCATCTGCGCGGACAGGTTCTCCGGCTTGCCGTTCAGCATGCGATCGATGGTCGCCGCGAGCTCCGCGTCGGGCGTCACCGCCTTGCCCGCGGCCGCGTCGAGGTAGAGGCGCACGTGCGCGGACGTCGTCGGATAGTTGCGCGCGTCGTCGAGCACGGTGAACAGCAGCATCGGCAGCCAGTGCTCGTCCACATCGAATTCGCCTATCCGGAGCGGCTTCTCGGCCGCGCCGCGAATCATGGTCTCGACGGTGGCGCGGACCTGCGCGCGGGTCGCGCCGAAGTGGTACTCGCCGTCGCGGGCCGCGGCCCAGTCCGCCCACCGGTCCAGGGCCGCCTCGTTGGCGGGACCCATGTCCTGCATCATCCCGACCGCGCCGTAGCGCTCGGGATCCACCGCGCTGTCCAGCACCATGCGGTCGCTGCGCTCGGGGTACATCTGCATGTAGACCGCGCCCAGGTACGTGCCGTAGGAGGTGCCGAAGTAGTTGATGCGCTCCTGCCCCAGCACGCCGCGCACCACATCCATATCGCGGGCGGTGTTGCGGGTGGAGATCGAGGCCAGCCGATCACCCTGGTTCGCAACGCATTCGGCGGCCAGCCGGCCCTGGGTCACGACCGACTCGGCGAACCCCGCGCCGTCCACGCCCGCCGATTGCAGGCCGAAACCGGTGGTCCAACCGCAGTCGATCGGCGTCGACCGGCCGACCCCGCGCGGGTCCATGCCGATGAGGTCGTAGCCCGCGCGGACCTCGGGCGTCATGGCCGGGAGCAGGCGGATGAACTGGTCGAGCCCGGATCCGCCCGGGCCGCCGGGGTTGGACAGCATGACGCCGCGACGTTGCGCGGGATCGGTGGCGGCGATGCGGGAGATGGCGATGGTCATCGTCTTCCCCTGCGGCTCCGCGTAGTTCACGGGAACGGTGATGTCGGCGCACTGCGCGCCCACCTCGTCCAGCGCCTGCACACCGCAAGCCACCCAATTCGGGTGCTGCCCGTAGTAGCGGCCCAGGTCGGCCTCGGTGGCGGCGGCCGGCGGCGCGGCGACCACCCGGTCCACCACCACCGCACCGGTGACGGCGGCCAGCGCGGTGGCGGCGGCGGTGATGAAGAGCTTTCCGCTGTGCAAGATGAATTCCTCTCGGGGGCAGGGCAAATGACGCGCGGGCGTGGAAGCACGCCGGCGCGGGGAGTGGTGCCGCGGAAGCGCCGGGGTCAGGAACAGACCGCGGTATCGAGTGCCGCGGTCACCTTCTCGGCCTGCGCTTCGCTGACCGGCAGCTGATTGACGATGACGGTCACCGCGGTGCCCGCGGCGGTGACGCCGTTGCGGGTCTCGAACCCGGGGATGCTGCCGCCGTGACCCCAGACCTCCGCGCCGCAGGACACGGGTTGGCGGATCAGGCCGAGGCCGTAGCCCGCCCCGGGCATGCGGTCGAACGGCACGGTCACCCGCATCTCGGCGAGCAGGTTCGCGGGCAGCAGTTCCCCCGCGAGCAGGGCGCGGAAGAAGCGATTGAGGTCGGCGCCGGTGGCGACCATGGCGCCGGCCGCGCCGCCCCAGGACGGGTCGAGGTCGGTGAAATCGACGCGCTCCCCGGTTCTTTCCTCGTATCCGCGCGGATGCGGACCGCGGATGACCTGTTCGCCGTCCGCCGGGAAGTAGGTGTCGCGCAGGCCGAGCCGATCCAGTACGCGGGTCTGGATCTCGGCGGCGACGGGTTGTCCGGTCACCTGCTCGACGAGCATCCCGAGCAGGATGTAGTTGGTGTTCGTGTACACCGAGCGGGCACCGGGCTCGTACTGCGGCGGCAGGCTCATGGCGATGTCCACCAGCTCGCGCGGGGTGAAGTGCCGGGTCCGCAGCTCGGCCGCGTCCCCCCGCAGCTGCGGCGAATTCGGCTCGTGGGCCGCCGCGGGATCACCGCTCGCCAGATAGTCCGGCAGCCCGGTGGTGTGCTGGAGCAGCTGCCGCACGGTGATCCGGGTGCCGTCGTTGCCGTTGCCGCGCACCACGCCCGGCAGATACTTCTCCACCGGATCATCCAGGGCCACCGCGCCTTCGGCGACCAGCTGCATGATCACCACGGCCACATACGTCTTGGTGTTGCTGCCGATCCGCACGCGGGCGTCGGCGGCGAACTCCGCGCCGGTGCCGAGATCGGCCCGCCCGGCGGTGCGCGCGCGCTGTCCGCCGGCGTCGGTGATCACCACCTGCACGCCCGGGAACCCGGCGTCCACCACCTCGGCGAGGGCCGTCCCCAGCGCGTCGTCCCGGTCCCGGGCGGCGGGCGCGGCGCCCGGGTCCGCACTCGCGCAGGCGGCCGTCGCGAGGACGGCCAGTACGCCGATCACGGCCGGCGCGCGGCGCGCGCGGTACCCCCGAAATGTCGTCATGAGAAGGCGTTCCTCCTGTTCGGACCGGTTTTCCCGGCTCCCATCGAGCCTAGGAATCCGGGGCCGCGATTCCGATGCCGCACACGCCCTTCTCTCCGGTGGCGCGGACCGGACGGCCGAGGTAGCGCAGGCACTACCCCCGACACCCATATGCACCTAGTTGCATAGAGGCCGAAATCGGCCTACTGTCCGGATTGGAGGGTTTTCGCTCCGTTCGCGCACGGACGCGCGGATCATCGAACCCGGGGCGAAAGCAGAGAGCAGGGAGCCGAGATGACCGAAGCACTCAAGCCGCTGGCGGGCCGGACCATGATCATGTCGGGCGGCAGCCGCGGCATCGGGCTGGAGATCGCCAAGCGCGCGGCCGCCGACGGCGCGAACATCACGCTGATCGCCAAGACCGATCAGCCGCATCCCAAGCTGCCGGGCACGATCCACACGGCGGCAGCCGAATTGGAATCCGCGGGCGGCACGGTGCTCAAGTTCGTCGGGGACGTGCGCGACGACGGCGCGGTGGCCGAGGCCGTGCAGCGCACGATCGCCACCTTCGGCGGGATCGACATGGTGGTGAACAACGCCTCGGCGATCGACCTGTCCCCCACCGAGATCCTGCCGATGAAGAAGTACGACCTCATGCAGGACATCAACTGCCGCGGCAGCTTCCTGCTGTCCAAGCTCAGCATCCCGGCGCTGCGGGAGTCCGCGCAGACCGGGCGCAATCCGCACATTCTCACCCTGTCGCCGCCGCTGAACCTGGACCCGAAATGGGCGGGCGGCTCGCTCGGCTACACCATCGCCAAGTACGGAATGTCGCTCACCACACTGGGATTGGCCGAGGAGCTGCGCAAGTACGGCATCGGCGTGAACTCGCTGTGGCCGCGCACCACCATCGCCACCGCCGCGGTGCGGAACCTGCTCGGCGGCGAGGAGATGGTCGCCACCTCGCGGACGCCGGACATCTACGCGGACGCCGCGTACCTGGTGCTCACCTCGCCGGCCAAGGAGACGACCGGCAACTTCTTCATCGACGACGACGTGCTCGCCGCGCACGGCATCACGGACCTGGACAAGTATCGCGTGGTGCCGGGCGATGGCCCGCTGTCCACGGATCTGTTCCTGTAGACGGGTTTCCGCGGCATACGCTCCGAATACCGGGGCGGCACAACGCGAAAGAACCCGAGAGCGATCTCGGGTTCTTTCGTTCCGCCGGGCGGGGGGCTACTTGCCGGAATCGATTCCGTACAGCCGCTCCCAGTTCGCGCGGCTGGTGAGCTCGGGCATGGCGGCCCGCCAGCGCCGCTGCAGATCGGGCAGTTCCTTGCGCAGCTTCTTGAGCACCCGGTAGGCGCGGATCAGCAGCTTGCGGGCGGTCTCCTTGTCGCGGTGGCGAACTCGCACACCCGACTGCGAGGCATCGGTGACCACCACGTCGCCGAACAGGCCGACGTGCCACCAGTGCGCGTCCTCGCGGGTGACCGCCACCGGACCCGGGATCACCCGGCCGGTCCACTGGTTCAGCGCCCGCTTGAACAGGATCAGCAGCGGGCGGCTGGGCTCGCCGCCGGCCCGGCGCACGTGCAGGTGCGCGTTGGGAATCGGCGAGGTCGCCGCCGGATGCTTGATGGTCTCGGCGTACTCGTTGCGCGAGCCCCGGGCCGCGGCCAGCGCGGCGATGCCGCCGTCGCGCAGGATCTCCGGGCCCTTCAGGTAGTCCTCGATGCCCTGCAGCGTGGTGTGCGCCAGCCCGTACTGCATCCCGACCAGATATTCGCCGATCTCCCGGAAGAGCTGGCGGGTAACGGCTTTGGGATCGAGCTCGGTGTGCAGCGAGGAGACGATGAGCGAGTTACGGGAGGAGAAGTAGCGCGCCCAGTCGTCGAAGTCCTTCCAGTAGAAGTCCGCGTGCCACACCGCCGCGTTCGGCATGGTGACGGTGACGAAACCGTTCTCCCGTGCGCGCAGACCGTATTCCACGTCGTCCCACTGGAAGAAGATCGGCACCGGCAGCCCGATGCGGGCGACCACCTCGGCCGGGATGAGGCAGGTCCACCAGGCGTTGTAGCCCGCGTCGACACGGCGTTCCTGATGCTTCTTGAGCATGCTGGTGTTGCGCAGCGCCTTGGCCACCTTCTGGCCGTGCCGCAGCTTGGCCAGATCGGTCTCCTCCGCGCCGACGTTGAGGAAGTCGGGGTTGTAGAGGAAGAGCATCTGCGCGCCGACCAGGGTCGGCTCGACGGTCATGTTCGCGAAGGCGTTGAGCCGCAGCACCGTTTCCGGTTCGCACAGGATGTCGTCATCCATGAGGATGACGTCGGCGTGCTCGTTGGCCGAGGAGACCTCGTAGAGGCCGCGGGTGAAGCCGCCCGCCCCACCGAGATTCGGCTGGCGCAGGTAACGCAGCTTGTCCCCGAGTACCGGCGCGGTCTCCTGGAAGACCGGCTGATCCTGCACCAGATCGCTGCCCTGATCCACGACGTACACCGCGTCGATGGCCTCCAGCACGGTGGCGTCCGAGGCCAGCGCCGCGACCGTGTTCGCGCAGTCCGGCGCGCGGTTGAACGTGCAGATCGCGATGGCGACCGGCCGCACCGTCTCGGGCGCGGGCGCGCTCCAGGCCAGATCGGAGATGAGGACGTCGCCGCCGATGGCATCGAATTCCAGCCACAGCGCGCCGCCGTCGATGTACATGTCCAGCGCGGTGCTCAGCACCACGCGGCCGTCCTCGCGGGTCTCCGCGGTGGCGACCACCCGCCGGTGCCCGGCGATGTCCGAGGCGGCCAGGCGCACCTTGGTGCGGCCGCCCACCTCCAGGGTCATCGCGACCTCGACGGCGGTGACGGTGGTCCAGCGCTGCCAGTAGCTGGCGGCGAACCGGCCGAAGTAGGTGTTCGTGGTGGCGGTGGCGCCCTTGTCCAGGCGCAGGCTGAAGCGCTCGCGATGCGCCTTGCCGCCCTTCACCACCGCGTATAGATCGTCGCTGATCCGGGGAGCCGGTCCGGTGAACAAACCGCGTTGCAGCACCAGCCGCTCGGGCGCGACATGATCCGCCCGCAGCGTCGCGGGGGCTCCGGCGGTCTGCCGGTCATTGATTTCGGTCACGGCTTGGCCAGCCGACGCATCCATGAATCCCTCGACATCGCTCGAAAACTTTCAGATACCGGCAATACCCTGACGTGGACCAACACCCACTGTCACGCACGGCGCGCAGAGAATAACAGTATTCAATTCTCTCCGCTGCGCTGCGGCGGGGTCACGGCCGCTTCGTCCCGTACGCGCCCCAGGGTTCGCCACGTCGCGCCACTCAGTCCAGAACCCGGGCGGGCTGCGAACTTTCGTCGTTTTCCGGTGTTCCGGTGAAGACGAATTTGTCGTAGGCCCAGTAGCGGAACAGCACCGCGACAGCCTGGCCGACCAGTGTTCCGGAGATGTTGTCCGCCAAGGGACTCGACAGTTCGAGCACGTATCGGGAGAACCCGAGGCAGCTCAATTGCAGGCCGATGGCGATCACATTGAACACCGCGTACAGGACGTATTCGCGGGCCGCGGATCCGCCCTTCTTGTGCGCGAAGGTCCACCATTTGTTGCCGAAATAGGTGACGACCGTGGCGACGCCGATCGCGATGATCTTCGCGACGATGGGCCGGTCGAACAGCACGCCCTCCCCGCCCCAGAACACCAGCAGGTTGTAGGTGCCCGCGTCGACGGCCAGGCCGATCAGACCGACCACGAGAAAGGCGCTGCCCTGCTTGAGGGTGGTGCGCACCTTGTCCGCGAATGACACGGGGACGGTATCGGCGGGGCTGGGATCGACGGCCGCCGGCTCACTGCTGGACACTCGGCGACGGTACCCCAGCCATCTCGGGTACCCTCCCCGTGTTCGTATTCGCCTACCGATCACATCGAGGATTGACCGGGTGGACCCCACCGAGCTTCGCATTGCCGCAGTTGTCCCCTGCCACAACGAAGAGGCCTCGGTCGCGAAGGTCGTCAGCGACCTCAAAGCCGCCGTGCCCGGAATCGTCGTGTACGTCTACGACAATCGCAGTACCGACGCGACCGCCGAGAAGGCGCGCGAGGCGGGCGCCATCGTGCGCCACGAATATCGCAAGGGCAAGGGCAATGTCGTCCGTCGCGCCTTCGCCGATATCGAGGCCGACATCTATTTGATGATCGACGGCGACGACACCTACGACGCCGCCGCCGCACCGCGGATGATCGAGGCGCTGCTGTCCGGCCCGTACGACCACGTGCTGGGCGTACGCAGAGAATCGGCGGGCGAATCGGCCTACCGGCCCGGCCACGAGACCGGCAACAAGGTGCTCAACGGCGTGGTAGCCCAGGTGTTCGGCGAGAACGTCGAGGACATGCTCTCCGGCTACCGCGTCTTCTCGCGGCGGTTCGTGAAGAGCTTCCCCGCGGTGTCGCGCGAATTCGAGATCGAGACCGAACTGACGGTGCACTCGCTGCACCTGCGCGTGCCGCAGACCGCGGTGCCGGTCGGGTTCAAGGACCGGCCCGAGGGCAGCGAGTCGAAGCTGCGGACCTATCACGACGGCTTCAAGATTCTGCGCCTGATCATCGGGCTGGCCCGGCACGAGCGGCCCGTGGCCTTCTACGGCCTGTTCGGCACCCTGGCCTGGATCCTGTCGATCGTGCTCATCACGCCGATAGTGATCGAGTTCTACCGGATTCACGAGGTGCCGCGCTTCCCCACGCTGTTCCTCGGCTTCACGCTGCTGCTGCTGGGCAGCCTAGCCTGGACCGCCGGCCTGGTGCTCGACGGCATCCGCCGCTCCCGGCACGAGGCCGCGCGCCTGATGTACCTGCGTTACTCGGCCGTCGGCGCGGCCGCCGAGCACGAGGCGCAGGACTGCTCGGGCGGTAGCAGGCGATGACCGTTCGCACCGAGCCGGACGCCACGCGACCCGGGGAGGAGCCGAGCGAATCCGCCACTCCCGCTGCGGGAGCCCGGCCCCTTACCGAGCAACCGGGCGAGCGTCCAGCACAATCGGACACCGTGGGAACAGAATCGAGCGCCGCCGGCACCGTCGCCGAGACCGGCGCGGCAACCGCCCCGAACGGGACCGAGTCCGGTACGAGAACGACCGGCGCGGAATCGACGACGGAAGCGAGTGGCCGCGCGGCCGCGTTCGCCCGGATCGAGCAGCGCTTCGGCGCGGCGACCGTGGCCTTCCTGGTGCTGGCCGGCATTTTCGGCGCCGTGTTCTCGGTACTCACCCCACCCTTCTGGGGACATGACGAGATCACCCAGTTCGGGCGCGCCTACCAGGTCGCGCAGGGGCAGATCACGCCGCAGCAGATTCAGGACGATCGCGGGCCCGCGTGGGGCGGCGACGTACCGATCAGCGTCGACGCGCTCATGTCGTTCGCGTTCGACGACTACCGCAACAACACCGACGAGCCCGACCCGATGGTGGTGGACCGGGCGGCGTACGACAAGCTCGGATCCCTGCCGGTGTCCACGGCCACGACGCAGGTGTGGTTCACCAACACCGCCGCCTACTCCCCCGTCCCGTATCTGCCCGCCGCCGCGGGCATTCGGATCGCCGAGGCGCTCGACCTGAACGTCGGCGGCCTGGTGCTGGCCACCCGCTGGGCCGGGTTGCTCGCCTACCTGGTGATCGTCGGCTTCGCGGTGCGCGTGCTGCGCGGGCACCGCGTGCAGTGGCTGGCGCTGACCGTCGCCGTCCTGCCCATCGCGGTGTTCCAGGCGGGCACCGTGACCGCCGATACCGTGACCAACGCGCTCGCCCTGCTGGTCTCGGCCTTCATCGTCAAGGGCGTGTTCCTCGGGCAGCGCCTGTCCCGGCCGGAAACGGTGTTCGCGCTGACGGCCACCGTCCTGCTGCCGGTCTGCAAACCGACCTACGTGCTGCTGGCCATGCTCACCGTGCTGATTCCCGCCGGGCGCTTCGGTTTCGGCGATCCCGACCGCCCGGCGCTCTGGCAGCGGGCGCTGCCGTGGGTGTGCGCGGTCGTCGGCGGCGGGGTGTTCGCGGTGTGGATGAAGATCGCGGCGCCGACCGGCGACGGCATGAGTCTCATGCGCCCGCAGGAACAGTGGGGCTCGGTGCGCCCGGGGGATCAGCTGAAGGAGATCCTCGGCGATCCGATCCAGTTCCTGAGCGTGTTCGGCGACAGCATCGCCCGTCGCGACCAGCGCTGGTTCACCCAGTTCTTCGGCGAACTCGGCTTCGCGTACATCGACGTGCCGGCGCTGACCATCGTGGCCAGCCTGCTGGCCTTCGCGGTGAGCGCGGGCATCGCCGACCGCATGGTCGGGGACCGGCTGCGCGTCTGGCTGATCCTGCTCACCATGGTCGCCAGCGTCGCGATGATCTACGTGACCCTGTACATGTCCTTCACGCCCGTCGGCTATTTCATCATCGACGGCGTCCAGGGCCGCTACTTCGTCCCGCTCGCACTGCTCACCCTGGCGGTGTTCCTGCGCTGGATGCCGTTGCGGCTCACCGGCGCCGATGGCCGGACCCCGGTGCGCGGCCCGGCCATCGTCGTCACCGCCGCCACCGCGGTCGCGCTGCTGGCGGCGGTCGTGAAGTACTCCACCATCGTCTGGGGCTGACCTTCACGATTTCCGCACACGACCTCCACCGCACCACCCCCGAACGCTCGATAGCGTTCGACCATGAAGCGAAAAGGACGGCCGCGCAAGCTCTTCGCGGCCGTGGGGGCGAGATGGCACAGCTGGTCACGATGGCGCCGGGCCGGGGTGATCGTGCTGCTCGTCCTGGCCGCCCTGCTGACACCCGTCGGCGGGGCGGCGCTGTATCTGCGCCTGCAGTACACCGGAACCCCCGAGGCCGATGCCCGCACCCGCGGCCGCGACGCGCTCTGGCTCGGCCACGCCTGGGTGGACGGCCGTAAGTCCGAGGCCGACGTGACCGGACTCGCGGAGCTGTTGTCCGGCACCGGGATCAAGGACCTGTACGTGCACACCGGCCCGCTCGAGCACGACGGCACCCTGCCCGCAGACCTGCATCCCCGCGCCCGCTGGTTCACCGAGACCGCGCACCGCCTGCTGCCCGGCATCCGCGTGCAGTCCTGGCTGGGCGACATCCTCGCCCCGGAATTCGACGGGATGGACGTGGCGGACGCGGCCACCCGCGCACGCGTCGCCGCCTCCGCGACCGGGGTGCTCGACCTCGGGTTCGACGGCATCCACTTCGATCTGGAACCGGTGCGGTCGGGGTCGCCCGGATTCCTGGCGCTGCTGGACCTGGTGCGCCCGATCACCGCCGGCCGCGGCGCCCTGCTGTCGGTGTCGGCGCCCGTGATCGATCCGCTGCCGGGCCTGCATTCGGTCGGCATCGCCGTGGCCGATCACGGGAAGTGGTGGTCGCAAAGCTATTTCGCCGAGGTCGCGCGGCGCTGCGATCAGGTGGCGGTGATGTCCTACGACACCGCCATGCCGGTGCAATCGCTCTACGGCGGATATCTCGCGCAGCAGACGCGATTGGCAATGGAGGTCACACCCGCGGCGGTGGATCTGCTCATGGGCGTGCCCGCGTTCTGGGCGAACGATCTCGGGCATCGCGGGAACGCGGAAACCGTGGCGACGGCCATCCACGGTATCCGGCTCGGTTCGAGCCGGACCGATGGCGGGCGCGCGAACTTCGGCGTCGCGATCTACGTGGATTTCGCGGCGACGCCGCGGGATTGGGCGGAGTATCGGCGCGATTGGGGTGAGCTCACCGCGCGGTGAGCTCGTCCGGAATCAGAGGACTTTCTCCCCCGCGGCGGCATAGGCGTTCTCGGTGCGGGATTTCTGCGCGCGCCACCAGGGTTCGTTGGCGCGATACCAGGCGATGGTCGATTCCAGGCCCGCGCGGAAGTCGCCGAAACGGGGCGCCCAGCCGAGTTCGGTGCGCAGCAGGGTGGCGTCGATGGCATAGCGCTGATCGTGACCGGGGCGATCGGTGACGTGATCGAAATCGTCGGCCGGACGGCCGAAGCCCTCGAGAATCAACTCCACGACCGATTTGTTGTCGCGTTCGCCGTCGGCCCCGATGAGATAGGTCTGGCCGATGCGGCCGCGGTCGATGATGTCCCACACCGCGGTGTTGTGGTCCTGCACGTGGATCCAATCCCGAACCTGGTGTCCCGCACCGTAGAGCCGCGGGCGGATTCCGTCGATGAGATTGGTGATCTGCCGCGGAATGAACTTCTCCACGTGCTGGTACGGCCCGTAGTTGTTGCTGCAGTTGGACAGTGTGGCGCGGACCCCGAACGAGCGCACCCAGGCCCGCACCAGCATGTCGCTGGACGCCTTGGACGCCGAGTACGGGCTGGACGGGTTGTAGGGCGTGGCCTCGCTGAACGCGGCCGGATCGTCCAGTGCCAGATCGCCGTACACCTCGTCGGTGGAGATGTGGTGGTAGCGCACGTCGTACTTGCGCACGGCCTGCAGCAGCGAGTAGGTGCCGACAATATTGGTCTGCACGAAGGGCCACGGATCGGCGAGGGAATTGTCGTTGTGTGACTCGGCGGCGAAATGCACGACCACGTCGGCGGCGCCGACGAGTCGATCCACCAGCGCGCCGTCGGCGATGTCGCCGTGCACGAACTCGACGCGATCGGCGATCGGGGCCAGGGAGGCCCGATTTCCCGCGTAGGTGAGTTTGTCGAGCACGGTGACATGGACGCCGGGGCGCGTGGCCACGGTCTGATGAACGAAGTTCGCGCCGATGAATCCGGCGCCGCCGGTTACGAGCAATCGCACGGGGGCAACCCTACTCGGCGCGACCGCCACCGGGGCGCGGCGTCCACATTGCGAGCATTACACCGGTTACCGCTCGCGTGTGCGCGGAATCGGATACTCCGCCGAAACAAATTTCCGGGCGGCACGAATGCCCCATGTCCGGATTGCCCAATTTCTGGCGGACGCTCGCGAATTCCACGTTAAATCCCCCGCACTTATCACGCCCACGCTGTGACCTTTGTCACAACGACATAATTTGGTTACCGATCCGGTGGCCGACGGCGGCTTCCGAAACACCGCGCACGCTGCAGATTTCCGAAACCTCCCGAAGCGGATGATCGCGATGGTGAACGGATTTTGAACGGACGGTCACGGCCGGTTCACCGCTCGTTAGCTGAATTCGATTTCTATTCCTCTCGTCCCCCCGAGCTCTTCCCTGATGAGGTTTGCACCAAATGCTGATGAGGAAATTCGCCGCCACGTCGGCGCTGCTGATCGCCGCCATGGGCGTTGCCGCCGGCACCGTGAACGCGGCTCCCGCCGCGGCCGAGGCCGAGGCGATCAACTACACGGCCACCAACTCCGAGACCAACACCATCATCCGCACCGACGGTGGCTCCATGGTCGTCGAGGACGGCGTTTTCAAGATCAAGGCCGCCAACGGCGCCGTCGTCGCGGGCACCGAGCTGAACTTCCGCGTGGACGACTACGTCTTCCCGATCGCGGCCGAGATCACCGACCGCACCGCGGTGCTGACCCCCGAGCTCGCGGTCGACAAGGCGGTCTACAAGCCGGTCGCCCTGCCCTACGAGAACGTCGCGCCGTGGAAGACCGAGTACGACCGTGAGCAGGCCGCCTTCAACCGCATGAAGGACACCATCGCCCTGGGCGCCACCGTCGGTACCCTGGTCGGCGGCCTCGGCGGCGCGGCCCTGGGCTGCATCATCGGCGGCAGCATCGGCCTGGCCGCCACCGGCGCGCTGCTCGCGATCTTCGGCGCCGGCCCGATCGCCGGCTGCGTCGTCGGTATCGCCACCGTCGGCTTCCTGGGCACCCTCGCCGGTCAGATCTTCGTGACCGCGCCGGTCGCCATCCTGGCCGCCGCGCAGTACTTCACCACCATCAACCAGCCGTTCACCCCGCCCGCCAAGTAATCTCGGGCGCCACACCGGCACAGTCGAAACCCCCGCACCGGACCACCCGGGCGGGGGTTTCGCCGTTCGCGCCGCCGATGCGGGCCCGGCCGCCGCGCGCGCCCGGGCCCCGGCCGCGTCACGCCGTGCGCGCCACGTCTCCGGCGTCGAGCCGCGCGCGCACGAACTGCGCCACGTGCGCGAGCGCGGCCCGGCTCTCGGGCATGTTCGGGAAGATCGACATGAACGCGTGCACCTGCCCGCGCCAGATCTCCAGTGTCGCGGGCACTCCCGCCGCGGCCAGGCGCTGAGCCATGATCTCGCTGTCGCGCCGCAGCACCTCGTCCTCGGCGACGATGAGCAGCGCGGGCGGCAGGCCGGCCAGCACGTTGTTGACCGGGGACAGCTCCGGATCGAGCCGACCGTTCACCTCGGCGCCGATCTTGACCACCGACTCCAGGGCGGACAGCGGAATCAGCGCGTCCTTGCGCAGATTCGGGTGCGCGCGCTTCTCGGTGCAGTCCAGATCCAGTGCGGGACACAGGCCCACGAGTCCGGCGGGGACCGGCAGTCCCCGATCGCGCGCCCGCAGCGCCGTCGCGAAAGTCATGTAGCCGCCGGCGGAATCGCCCGCGAAGACCACCCGGGCCGGATCCGCGCCGTGCCGCAGCAGCCAGCGGTAGGCGGTCAGGCAGTCCTCGACGCCACCGGAGATGTCGGTCTCGGGCAGCTGGCGGTACTCCACGCTCACCACCGGCAGACCGGTGCGGCGGGCGATGGCGGCCACCACGGGCCGATGGGTGTCCAGGCCGCACAGGAAGAATCCGCCGCCGTGCATGTACATCACCGCGCCGTCGCGCAGCGAGCTGCGCGCGCCCGCGGGCCGCACGATCTCCATGCGGAAACCGTTGAGCCGCACCTCTTCGCGCTCCACGCCGCGCGGGGCCGGGCGCAGTTTGGCCAGGCCGTTCACCACGGCGGCGACGATGGGCATGTTCGAGGTGGTGACCGTGGCCATTTCTCCCATGGGCTTGACGATCCCGCGGCAAGCCAGCTCGAGAGCCTGTGAATAACGGCTGCTGCCATCCGGATTGATCACGGACGTACCGTCGTTGCTGGTCGCTGCCATAGCGCACCTACCTTCACCGCTGGGCGCGCCGAGCCGCTCGAACGGGCGTCCGACGAACAGCTCGGAACCCGGCGCGCGAGAGTCAGCGCTGACATCTCACATAGTGCTGTTTCAGAACACCACGGGAACGTGACCTACGCAACACTTATCGACAGATCCGCATGGCGGTAAACGCGTGTGATCGAATCGCCGTCCAGCTGGAATCGCGCCGTACCTCCCCGCACCCGCGCGCGACCCAACTGGCAGACTGCTGTGACATGCGTGGAATCATCCTGGCGGGCGGCACCGGGTCGCGTTTGCACCCGATCACACGCGGGGTGAGCAAACAGCTGGTCCCCGTCTACGACAAACCGATGGTGTACTACCCGCTGTCGACCCTCATGCTGGCGGGCATCCGGGACATCCTGGTCATCACCACCCCCGAGGACGCCGCGGCCTTCACTCGGCTCCTGGGAGACGGCAGCCAGTTCGGCGTCTCGCTCACCTACGTCGTACAGCCCGAACCGGACGGCCTGGCACGGGCCTTCGTGCTCGGCGCGGATCACATCGGCACCGAGCCCGCCGCACTCGTGCTGGGCGACAATATCTTCCACGGCCCGGGCCTGGGCACCAGCCTCACCCGGCACGCCGCCGTCGACGGCGGCGCGGTGTTCGCCTACCGGGTCTCGGATCCGACCGCCTACGGCGTGGTCGAATTCGCCGCGGGCAAGGCGATTTCCATCGAGGAGAAGCCCAAGAAGCCGCGCTCGAACTACGCGATCCCGGGGCTGTACTTCTACGACAACGACGTGGTGGCGATCGCGCGCGAGCTGAAGCCGTCCGATCGCGGCGAATACGAGATAACCGACATCAACCGGGCATACCTGGAACAGGGCAGGCTCCAGGTCGAGGTGCTGCGGCGCGGTACCGCGTGGCTGGACACCGGCACCTTCGACTCGCTGCTCGATGCCGCCAACTACGTGCGCACCATCGAGGAGCGGCAGGGACTGAAGATCGGCGTACCGGAGGAGGTGGCGTGGCGGCAGGGCTACATCGACGACGAGCAGTTGCGCGCGATCGCCGAACCGCTGGTGCGCTCGGGCTACGGCGCCTACCTGCTGAACATCCTGGCCCAGGGCCGCGATCACGCCGGATTCGACAAGCGACAGGACGAGTGAGCATGCGGATACGGCAACTCGCGGTGCCCGGGGCGTGGGAATTCACCCCGGCCCTGCACGGCGACGAGCGCGGCGTCTTCGCCGAGGCGTTCAAGGCCTCGGAGTTCGAGAAGGCGGTGGGGCGGCCGTTCGAACTGCTCCAGGTCAACACCTCGACCTCGGCGGCCGGGGTGCTGCGCGGCATCCACTACACCGAAACCCCGCCCGGGCAGGCCAAATACGTGACCTGCACGCGCGGCGCGTTCCTGGACGTCGTGGTGGACCTGCGGCCCGGATCGCCGACCTTCGGCCGCTGGGACAGCGTGGTGATCGACGACGTCGAGCGCAAATCGGTGTACCTGGCCGAGGGCCTCGGGCACGCGCTGCTCTCACTCGCGGACGATTCCACGGTGATCTACCTGTGCTCGCTCGAGTACTCCCCCGAATTCGACAGGGACCTGGACGCTTTCGATCCGGATCTGGGCATCGAATGGCCTTCCGTGGGCCGGGACGGGGAACCGCTGACCTTCGTGCGGTCGGCCAAGGACGCGGCCGCGCCGCGATTCGCGGACCTGCGGCGCTGACCCGGCGTCCCGCCGGAACCGCGCGCACCCGAACGAACAACCGGGGCGCACCGTGTGATTACGGTGCGCCCCGGCGCTTTTCGCGCTTCCCCCGGGCGGGGGATGCTCGGCCTCAGGAGACCAGTTCGACCTCGAGCTCACGCTCGGCCCGCTGCTCCGCCACCCGGCGCGCCCGCGCCTTGGGCAGGTACACGGTGAGCGCGACCAGCGCGCCGACGATCGCCACCCCGGCCGCGAATCGCAGGCCCGGCAGGTAGTTGTCGAGCACCGCGGCGGGGTCGGCGTCCGCGCCGTGCACCGCGCCGGAGGAGATGATCGCGGTGGTCACCGCGAGCACGATGGCCGCGCCGACCTGCATGGCGGTCTGCAGCACACCGGCGGCCAGGCCCTGCTCGTCGTCGTCGATACCGCTGGTGGCCTGAATGTTGATGGCGGGGAAGCCGACCCAGCCGATGCCGATCAGCAGGATGGCGGGCAGCAGCACCGTCAGGTAGTCCGGCGCGGTGTCCAGGCGCAGGTACATCAGGTAGCCGATGGCCATCACGGTCAGGGTCACGGCGATGATCGGGCCGGTGCCGAAGCGGTCGACCAGCTTGTCCGAGACGAAGGCCGAGGAGACCACCAGGATACCGACCGGCAGCAGCGCCAGCGACAGGTGCAGCGGGGTCCAGCCGAGGGTGTCCTGCAGGTACAGGGTGGTGATGAACTGCCAGCTGAAGAAGGAACCGGCCACGGCGATGATGGCCAGGCTGGCCCGCCACAGGGTGGGCTTGCGCAGAATGCCCAGGCGCACCAGCGGGTAGCGCACCTTCTTCTCCACCACGACGAAGGCGGCGAACAGGGCGATGGCGGCGAGGAAGGAGAGCACCGTGCGCGCCGAGAGCCAACCGGCCTCGGGTGCGGAGACCACGGTGTAGACCAGCAGCAGCATGCCCGCGGTGGACAGCAGCGCGCCGAACAGATCGTGACCGCCCTCCTCGGCGGGCTTGTCCTTGGGGACCAGGTAGAACGCCGCGACCAGGGCCGCGAGGGCGATCGGCACCGGGAGCAGGAAGGTCCAGCGCCAGCCGAAGCCGGTCATCAGCCCGCCGAACAGCAGGCCCATGGAGTAACCGCCCGCACCGAACACGGTGTAGATGGACAGCGCCTTGTTGCGGGCCGGGCCCTCGGCGAAGGTCGTGGTGATGATGGACAGGCCGGTGGGCGCGGTGAACGCGGCGGCCAGGCCCTTGATGAAACGGGTCAGGATCAGCAGCGGACCGGAACTGACCAGCCCGCCCGCCAGGGAGGCGATGGCGAAGACCGCCAGCGCGATGAGGAAGACCCGGCGGCGCCCGAGCAGGTCGGCGGTGCGGCCGCCCAGCAGCAGCAGGCCGCCGTAGCCCAGGACGTAACCGGAGACGAGCCACTGCAGGGTCGAGGTCTCGAGGCCCAGTTCCGAGCCGATGGACGGCAGCGCGACGCCGATCATCGAGACGTCGAGGCCGTCCAGGAACAGCACGATGCAGAGGGTGATGAGCATGCCCCACAGCCGAATCGGCCACTGCTGGGTCTCTGCCGCTGCGGTGCTCACTGCGGAGCGGATGTCTGTGGAAGTCACGAGCGA
Organism: Nocardia sp. NPDC003693; assembly: GCF_053981095.1. Lineage (NCBI taxonomy): Bacteria > Bacillati > Actinomycetota > Actinomycetes > Mycobacteriales > Nocardiaceae > Nocardia > Nocardia sp. NPDC003693. The sequence goes on along the minus strand of NZ_JBSFNO010000018.1, from coordinate 43,187 downwards.
GGACATTACATGCGTGTGCATTAGTTGTCCAAACATTAAATGCGGTTGCATGATTATGGGCGGAGGTCTAGGATCGGGCGCATGCCGAAGTCGACAGTGCCGGTCGAACGGGCCGCTCCCAGCGGTCTCGTGTCCGAGTGGCGCGATCTGCTCGCCCGGCACGCGGCGACCTCCTGCGCCCTGGAGAAGGAGCTGCAGGGTCGCCATCGGATCGGGCTCAGCGAATTCGAAACCCTGGATCGCCTGGTCGACGCGGGCGGGGAGAGCTACAAGATGAGCGACCTGGCCGGTGACATCCACCTGAGCCAGAGCGCGCTCTCGCGCGCGGTGGCGCGCCTGGAGCGCGACGGTCTGGTCGCGCGGACACTGTGCACGCAGGACCGCCGCGCGATTTTCGTGTGCCTGACCGACAAGGGCCGGGAAGTACACGGCGCGGCGGCTCCGACCCACCGCGCCGTGTTGGAAGAGACCCTCAGCTGACCCGAGGTCAGACCTCGGCGCGCAGGGTGTCTATCAGCGGCAGCGCGTCCACCGCGATGGACGCCACCGAGGCGAACGCCTCGCGATAGCGCTCCACGTCGGGCTCCTTGTCCAGATAGGACGAGCCGGTGAGGGACTCCACGTACACCACCGGTGGTTCGTTGGCTTCATTTGGAGCCGCGGGGAATTCGAGCAGCACGAAGCGCCCGGCATCCATGCCGTGGTGGTACCCGCAGTCCGCGGGCAGCAGGCGCAGCCGCACGTTCGGCAGTTCGCCGAGTTTGCGCAGCCGGTCCAGCTGGCCGGCGGTCACCTCGTCGCCGCCGATGCGATGCCACAGCACCGCCTCGGAGATCACCACGTCCAGCTGCAGCGGCGCGTGCGCGCGGGTGAGCAGGGCCTGGCGGGCCGCGCGCACCCGTACGCGGCGATCCATCTGCTCGGCCGAGATGCCCGGATAGGCCGCGGCCAGCACCGCGCGCATGTACGCCTCGGTCTGCAGCAGCCCCGGCACCAGCTCGTTCTCGTAGGTGGTGAGCCGGGCGGCCGCCTCCTCGAGACCGATGTAGACCTCGTACCCCTCGTCGATCACATCGCCGAACTCGGTCCACCAGCCGCGCGCCTTGGTTTCCCGGGCCAGAGCGGTCAGCGGTGAAATGGCGTCCTCCGGAGCGCCGTAGATCCGGCACATCGCCTCGACGTCCAGGCTGCGCAGCGAAGTCTGGCCGGTTTCGATCCGCCAGATCTTCGCCTCGGACCACTCCAGCCGCTGTGCCGCCACCCTCGTGGTCATCCGTGCGCGATTGCGCAGGTCACGCAGCTGCCGGCCGAGTTGCCGCCGCGGCATCGTCGAGCCGGTGATCCCCTGTGGTAGTGCCATCCCTCCCCCTTACGAGTCATGCGAGGGAAATTGTCGCACAATTATTTCCGGGGCGAACGGCGTCGATAGCGCCAGAACTGCACGGCGCGAACGTCTTCCGACAGCTGGTTGACCGGTTCGGCCACATCGGAGAGCGCCTGGAACAGGTCGTCCGCCATTTCCGAGATGTGCTCGACCCGGGCGGCGAGCCGCGAGGCGTTCAGCACGAACTCCAGCAGCAGGCGCACCACCGCGGCGATGGTCAGCCCGAGCGGTACCGCGAACACGAGCGCGAAGACCAGCCCGAGCCAGGTCGAAATCCGCCACAGCCCTACGGTTCCCACGATCGGGATCGCCACGGCCGAGGCCAGGCCGAGCAGATACGCCAGCGGCAGCAGCGTGCGCGTGGCGGCGTGGTGGAACTGGACGTCGAGCAGGCTCTTGGCCGCCGCCACGCTCCACGCGCCGAAAGCGCTTGGGCTGGCGAAGGGTTCGACCGGAGCTTCCCGCTCTTCCGCTTCGGCCGCCGCGCGCCTGGACATGCGCCGGGCGGCGGACTCCTTGAAGGCGGCCCAGCGGCCGACCTCGAACTCCTCCTCATCGAACTCCTCGAGTTCGGCTGCGCTCGTGTTCGATTGGTCGGTCATGACGACGATCCTCTCTCCCCCAGACCATTTCGGTCACGGGAAGTGTCGCCGGTGTCGCACCGCGGCGGCTCCTCGACACAATGTGTTCTAGAACACTTCCCCGCATGGTGCGGGTGAATCGGGGCACGGGCCCGCCAGCCGCCTTGACGACATAACTGCTGGCAGTGGCCGTCAATCACGGTTTCGTCCCAACTGCGACACGGTCGCTTCGGAGCCAAAATCCTCGCAAAGCGCCGCTTCGACGGGCTCAACCGAACTCGGAGAGAAAAGAACATGTAACGGTTCGGACGTCCGGTTGCGATACGTCGCACAGAGCAGGACATAGATCTACCGGGGAATGGAGAAACCAGTGCGTACGACGTTTTCGTCTTCCGTCACGGCGGCAGCACTGGCCGCTTCTGCGCAGGAATACACGCAGCGCGGCTGGACGGTTGCCGAGACGGCCAACGGCATCAGCCTGGTCACCGACGAGAATCTGTCGGGCATCGAGCTCACGGGAGAGACCGCCGCGTTCGTGCGTCGCTTCCTGCGGGCCAATGACCTGACCGGCCCGATCATCGAGATCCCGGGGCCCGAGCGCCGCGAGATCCACCTGGTCACCGGCCTCCGCAAGGCCACCGCGGCCATCGAGGCGCTGCGCGCGGCGGGTGCGATCGTGCACACCGACGGCGCTGGCATCCCGCTGCCGCCCACCCAGCTCTTCGACGGTTCGGCCTGCTGGGGCGTGGCCCCGCACGAGGCCCGCTGGGTGCCGCCGATCGTCGCCATCGGGGCGGGCGTGCGCGCCGCCGCCAAGGGCGTCAAGCCGCAGGTGTCGCGTATCGCTTCCTGAGGCGATCGGCTGCCACCGGCAGTCGTAGTCGTCAGCCAACTGAAAAAGCCGCAAACCGCGAGTGCACCCCGGCGCCCGCGGTTTTTGGCGTATGCGGATACCGCGGGCGAAAACGACTCAGCGCCCGGGACTTTCGTCCCGGGCGCTGCTGTTATAGGTCGAGGCTACCAAGATCACGGCCGCCGCGGGGACCTTTCGCCGCGGACACGCCGCGGAGCGTGCGGATCCCCGGCGACGGCGCTCACGCGCTGCGCAGTACGCGGGCCGGGCGTGCGTCGTGATGCGCGAGATTCGCCCGGGGACCGTGGGGGTGCCCACCCTGGCGCAACAGCAGTTGCTCGAGCACCGTGGTGCGAGCCGCCCGGCGGTTGCGGACCCCGAGCTTGCGCAGGATGGCCGACACGTGATGGTCGACGGTGCGCACCGACAGCACCAGCGACGTCGCGATCTCGGCGTTGGTGAGCCCCGCGCACAGCAGGTTGGCGACATCCCGCTGGCGCGAGGTCAGGCGGTAGACCGCCGGCGGCTCGGCCGGCTCGGCCCCCGGTTCGTCCGGGACCAGCACCGCCAGATCCGGCGGGACCGCCCCGGTCACGTCGGGCTGCACCACCGCCGCCACCTCGGGCGGGACGGCCGCCAGCCCGTCCACCGGCGAGTCGGGTATGCGCACGAACAGACCGGGCTCGCCGCCGATGGTCAGCGCGACCACCGATCCGGCGCCCGCCTCCACCTCGTCGTACGCCTGGCGCAGTGCGTCCAGGGCCTGTGCTCGATCCAGAAACCGCATGTCCCGAGCCTGACCGGACCGGCGCGAGAAGTCTGTCCGCCCGCAGACGCGCCATCTGTCGGAAATCCGACACACCGGACACGAACCCTGTTCGAGGTGACTCGGGTCGCTCCTGTTTCGCCTCCCGCGTTCCCGGGCGATGATGAGGTATGACCCCCGTCACGAACAGCTCGCGGACGACCTCACCCCGGGGCGCCGATCCCCTGCGGATCCTGCCGCGCACCTGCCCGCTCTGCGAGGCCGTGTGCGGGCTCGAGATCACCCTGGACGCCGCCGACCACATCACCGCCGTACGCGGCGACCAGGCCGACCCGTTCAGCCGAGGCTTCCTGTGCCCCAAGGGCGCGAGCCTCGGGCAGCTGGACGAGGACCCCGAGCGGCTCACCGCGCCGATGCTGCGGGACCGGGCCACCAACCGCTGGCGCGCGGTGAGCTGGGACGAGGCCTTCGGGGTGATCGCCGATCGGCTCCCACCCGTCGCCGCCGAACACGGCAATCAGGCGCTCGGGCTGTATCTGGGTAATCCCAACGCGCACACCATCGCCGGGGCGCTGTACGTGCCGGTGCTGATTCGCGCGCTGGCCACCCGGAACCTGTTCTCCGCCAGCACCGCCGACCAGATGCCCAAGCAGGTCGCCAGCGGCCTGATGTACGGCGATCCGCTGACGGTGGCGGTGCCGGACCTCGACCGCACCGACTATCTGCTGATGCTCGGGGCGAATCCGCTCGAATCCAACGGATCGCTGTGCACGGCACCGGATTTCCCCGGCAGGCTCAAGGCGCTGCGCAAGCGCGGGGGCAAGCTGGTCGTGGTGGATCCGCGCCGCACCCGCACCGCGAAGCTGGCCGACGAGCACCTGTTCGTGCGGCCGGGCAGTGACGCCTACCTGCTGTTCGGGATCGTGCGCACGCTGTTCGAGGAGAACCTGACCGCCGTGCGCGTCGGGGTCAGCGGCCTGGACGACGTGCGTTCGGCCGCCGCGCCTTTCACCCCCGAGGTGGTGGCCGAGCGTACCGGCGTCGCCGCCGAGACGGTGGCGCGGCTCGCGCGCGAGCTGGCGGCCGCGCCGACCGCGGCCGTCTACGCGCGGATCGGCACCTGCACCGCGGAATTCGGCACCCTCACCCAGTGGCTGGTCGACGTGATCAACGTGCTCACCGGGAACCTGGACTCGCCCGGCGGCGCGATGTTCGCCGAGGGCGCGGCGCTGGGGATCGTGCGTACCCGCCCGTTCCGGCTCGGGCGCTGGAGCAGCCGGGTCCGAAACCTGCCCGAGGCCATGGGCGAGCTGCCGGTGGCGACGCTGGCCGACGAGATCCTGACCCCGGGCGAAGGCCGGATCCGCGCCATGGTGACAGTCGCGGGGAACCCGGTGCTGTCCGCGCCGAGCAGCGCCCGCCTGGACGAGGCGTTCGCCGGCCTCGACTTCATGGTCAGCGTCGACCGGTACCTGAACGAGACGACCCGCCACGCGGACGTGATCCTGCCCCCGCCCCGCATCACCCAGTCCCCCCACTACGACTTCGCGCTGCTGCAGTTCGCGGTCCGCAACTACGCCCGCTACTCCCGCCCCCTGGTCCCCCTGGCCGGCGCGCCCTCCGAGGCCGAGGTGATGGCCCGCCTGGCCCTGGCCATCGGCGGCCAGGAGCTCGCCCCCGGCATGGACCCGCTGGCCGTGGTCGACGAGATCGTCATCGCCGGCACCCTGCACAAGGCCGGGATGGCCGACCGCCGCGCGGAACTGCTGGGCGACAACACCACCGAGCAGCGCGTGGACCTGATGCTGAAGCTCGGACCGTACGGCGAGTGGACGCACGCGAACTCCGGTGCGGGATCCGCCGCGCAGGAAAACACGGACGAGACCGCGATCCCCCGCACCGACCTGAATCTGCAGGTGCTGCTGGACAATCCGCACGGGATCGACCTCGGGCCGTTGCGGCCGCGACTGCCGGGGCTGCTGCTGACCAAGACGCGGCAGGTCGACCTCGCGCCGGAGCCGCTGCTCGCGGACGTCGAGCGGCTGCGGGAGCGGCTGGCCGACCCGGCGCCCGCCATGGTGCTGGTGGGGCGGCGGCAGCTGCGGTCCAACAACAGCTGGCTGCACAACGTTCCGCCGCTGGTGGGCGGGTCGAACCGGTGCACGCTGCACATCCATCCGGAGGACGTGGCGCGGCTCGGGCTGGCGGACCGGGCGGTGGTGAAGTCGGCGGCCGGAGCGGTCACGGTGGACCTGGAACCGACCAGCGACATCATGCCGGGGGTCGTCAGCCTGCCGCACGGCTGGGGGCACACGGGCAGCGCGCAGACGGTCGCGCGCGAGCACGCGGGCGTGAACGCCAATGTGCTGACCGATGATTCGCTGGTGGACGCGCCGTCCGGGAACGCCGTGTTCAACGGCGTCCCGGTCACGATCACCCCCGCGTGAAACCGGTGCCGAGGGTATGTCCTATCTCCGAATACTGCTGTGGCTCGTGCACGTCGCCCTGCCCGCCGCCGGGCTGTGGCTGCTCGTGGCCAATCCGCACCTGGACCACGAGTACATGCACGGCGGGGTGCACTTCTGGCTGATCCTGGGCGCGGCGCTGATCTCGCTGGCGCTGGGCGTGCTGCTGCTGCGGGCCGCGCGCGCCCGGCGCGACATGCGCCTGATCCTGGTTTCGCTGGTGTTCCAGCTGAATTCGGGATTCCTGGGCCTGCACGCGCTGGCCACCCCGGGCATCATCCTCACCGAATCGAACGTGGGCTTCACCGGCGCGGTGCCGGTGGGGCTCATGCTCGGCGGGCTGGCGGCGCTGGCCTCGGTGGTGGAGTACGGCCCGACGGCCTGGGCGCATCGCTTCATCGACGTGCTCGCGGCGCTGCCGCTCACGCTCATGGGCGTCTGGGCGCTGCTGTCGCTGACCCGGGTGCCGCCGTTCGACGCGCACCCGAGCCCGGACGAGGTGCAGGGCCCGCTGGTGGCCACGGCCTTCCTCGGCGGGGCCTGCTATCTGATCGCGGCGGGCTGCTACGCGTACATGTACCTGCGCAACCGCGGCACCGTATTGCTCAGTGTCCTCACGGCTTTCATCCTGCTGGCCGAGTCGCTGTTCGCGGTGGGCTTCGGCCGCAGCTGGCGGGTGACCTGGTGGGAGTGGCACGTCCTGCTGGGGATCGCCTTCCTGCTGATCGCGGTCAGCGCGCATCGCGCGTTCCGGCGCGAGGGGTCCGCGCGCGGGTTGTTCGACAGCGTGACCCAGCGCAGCACGGTCGCGGCCATCCAGCGCGACTACACCCGGGCGCTGGAGGAGATGGTGCTCGCGCTGGATCAGCGCGCCAGCGGCGGCGTCCGCCCCGACGAACCGCTCGGCGCTGTGGGACAGCAGCTTTCGCGCCGTTTCGGGCTCACCGAGCGCCAGGTGGCCGTGCTGCGGCAGAGCGCGCGAGCGGTCGGCGACGAACGCGAGCAGGTGCGCCGGCTCGGTGCGCTGGTCGCGGTCGGCGAGCGCGCCAGCGTGATTCGCGGCGAACCGGAGCTGCTCGCGGAGGTGCAGCGGCTGGCCAACACCGCCTTCGATCAGGATCGGGTGCGCATCGGCGTGCAGCGCCAGGGCAGGCTGTACTTCGACGACGGCCTGCCGCCGAATCCGAACGCGTTCGTCTTCCCCTTGACGGTCAAGGGAATTCAGACCGGGGTACTCGAACTGGCGCGGGCGGGGAACGGCGTGCCCGGGCAGCTCGGGCCCGCCGAGCACGCGGTGGCGCGCTCGTTCGCCAGCCAGACCTCGGTGACCCTGGAGAACGCCAGGCTCTACCAGCAATTGGACGGGCTGTTCCGGTCCTACATGTCACCCCAGGTCGCCACCGCGCTGCTGGCCGATCCCGCCCAGGCCGGCCTGGGCGGAGAGGTGCACGAGGTGAGCGTGCTCATGGCGGATCTGCGCGGCTACACCCCGTTCGCCGAACAGGCGGGCCCGGTGCGGGTCATGCGGATGCTCAACACCTACTACGGCGCCATCGTGCCGGAGATCCTGGCCGAGGGCGGGACCGTCGTGCAGTTCGTGGGCGACGCGGTCATGGCCATCTTCAACGCGCCGGTGCGCCAGCACGATCACGCGCTGCGGGCCGCGCGGGCCGGGCTCGCCCTGCAGCGGGCTACCGCGGCGGTGCGCGATCGCACCGAGGGCGCCAACGGCCGCGGCCCGGCCGGCGCGGGGGCCGCGTGGCCGATGTTCCGGGTGGGCGTGAACACCGGCCCCGCCATCGTCGGGAACGTGGGCGCGCGCGAGATGCGCAACTTCACCGCCATCGGCGACACCACCAATCTCGCTGCGCGCCTGGAGGGTCTGGCCGAACCGGGAACCGTGGTGGTGGGCCCGCTCACCCGCGAGCGGCTGGGCGATCACGCGCGGGTGCACTGCCTGGGCGATTTCGACATCAAGGGCAAGAGTCTGCCGGTGACGGCGTATCGGCTGGAGGGACTGCTGTGAGACCCGAGGGACCCGGGGCGCGCGCGGGCCGCCCGTACGCGCGCTCGATCGCCGCCGCTCCGAGGAGGTGCCCGCGGTGCTGAATTTCCCCCTGTTGGAAGGGCTTTCGGCGCTGGAGCAGCGGGAGTTCATCGCCGCCTGCACCCCGCGCAGGTTCCGGCGGCGCGACATCGTCTGCCACGAGGGCGATCCCGGCGACTGCGTGCACCTGATCACCGCGGGCAGGCTCATCGTGCGGGTCACGACCCCGCTCGGGCACACCGCGACCCTGACCATCCTGGGCCCCGGCGACATGTTCGGCGAGCAGGCGCTGCTGAGCCCGGACGCCCGGCGCACGGCCACCATCGTGGCCGTCACCGACGCCGCCACCCTGACCCTGAACCGCTCCCAGCTCGAAGGTCTGCGCCTGCGGCATCCGCAGGTGGAGCGCTTTCTGACCACCTCCCTCGCCGCCCAGGTGCGGCGCCTGTCCGCGTCGGTGCTGGAGGCGCTGTACCTGCCCGTGGAGACGCGCGTGCTGCGCAGGCTCGCGCACCTCGCGCGGGTCTACGCCGACGCCCCGGGCCGGCCCCCGCTGATCAATCTCACCCAGGAGGACCTGGCGTCCATGGCGGGCACCACCCGGGCCACCGCGAACAAGGTGCTGCGCGAGCTCGAGGATCAGGGTGTGGTGCGCCTGAGCCGGGGCGCGGTGACCGTGCTGGACCCGGCCCTGCTGGACAAGCGGGCCCGCTAGGGCGCGGGCATACGCACGGCTAAGAGCCGAAAGACTCTAGTGGAAAGTTTCATTCGGGAGGATCCTCGCAATGGAACGGCGCGCCCGGCGATCCCACACGAGCCCCACCAGCATATTTCCCCCCGGTTCGCGCATTCGCCACACCAAAATAGTTAAACCGTATAGGGTTTCGGGTGGCCGATGCTCGTGGCCAAGCCTCTTCCACCCGGTATTCAGCTACCCAAGGGGGCCGCACGATGTCCGGTTTCAGAAACGGCAGCGATGGCGAACGGGAACTCCAGGAGCGCTACGGAACGCAGGATCGGGCGGCTCGTTTCTACGCCGACCAGATGCGACATCGGCTCAACGAGAACATGATCGAATTCATCGGCCGGATGGATATGGCCTTCATCGCGACGGCCGACAAACACGGCGAGTGCGACAACAGCTTTCGCGCCGGAAAACCCGGTTTCCTGCACGTCATCGACGACGGCACCATCGCCTATCCCGAATATCGCGGCAACGGCGTGCTGGCCAGTCTCGGAAACATGCTGGAGAACCCGCACATCGGCATCCTCCTGATCGATTTCACGCACGACCTCATCGGCCTGCACATCAACGGGACGGCCCGCATCGTCGACGACACCCTCATGCGCCGCTGCGTGCCCGGCCTGCCCCCGGACGAGCGCGGCCGCCGCCCCGAGCGCTGGGTCGTGGTCGACGTGCAGGAGTGCTACATCCACTGCCGCAAGCACATCCCGCACCTGGTTCCCGCGCAGCGCGAGTCCCGCCAGTGGGGCACCGACAACGTCCGGGCCAAGGGCGGCGACTACTTCCACGCCAAGGCCGACGCCGAGCGGGACGCGCTGGTGGATCACTGATCTCGCGGCCCGCCCGGGCCGCGCTCAGCTGATCTTGAAGATCACCGCGCGCTGCACGATGAAGTTGATCACGGTGGCGGTGCCCTGGGCGATGACGAAGGCCAGCAGCACGGTGATGTTCAGGTCGTTCCCGAACGCGGACCAGTTCAGCGTGGGGAACGTCTCGACGACCAGGGCGTTGAGCCCGACCTGTGCGGCGAAGGTCACGCCGTAGAGCGCGATCACCGCGAGGAAGCGCTTGCGGCTCGGCGGCGCCTGGAAGGTCCAGCGGCGGTTGATCAGATAGGCCGTCGTGGTGCCCGCGATGAAACTCAGCGCCTTGGCGATATCGCGCGGCAGGCCGACGACATTCCAGAGCAGCAGGTACAGACCGAAGTCCACGATCGCGGAGAGCCCGCCCGTCACGCCGAAGCGGATGATCTGGGTCTTCAGATCGACGTCCGTGCCACCCGGCTCATCGACCAGGGGCAGCTCGGGCGGCAGGGGCAGGCGGGGTTCGGCGGTCACATCGCAGAGCGTAATGCGGCCGGGAGAGGACACGAGCCGCGAACTGGTTATACCTGTAGCCTCTATCCCGATGTCCACGAAAGCTCAGACCACCACCAAGGACGCCGCCGGCAGCAGCTCGGCGAGCGCGGGTGCGGACGCAGCGTCGAGCGGTTCGTTCGAACTGCCGACGCGCACCCGTCGCCTGACCGGTTGGGGTCGCACCGCAGCCACCACATCGGAAGTTCTCTCCACGAGCGACCCTGAGCTGATCGCCCAGGCGGTCGCCATGGTCGCGGAGGACAACGACTCCAAGCCGGCGCACCTGCGCCGCGGCGTCATCGCGCGCGGCCTCGGCCGCTCGTACGGCGACCACGCGCAGAACTCCGGCGGGCTCGTCATCGATATGCCGGCGCTGAACCGCATCCACCGTATCGACCGCGATTCGCGCCTGGTCGACGTGGACGGCGGTGTCAGCCTGGACCAGCTCATGAAGGCGGCGCTGCCGTTCGGGCTGTGGGTCCCGGTCCTACCCGGTACCCGCCAGGTCACCATCGGCGGCGCCATCGCCTCCGATATCCACGGCAAGAACCATCACAGCGAGGGTTCTTTCGGCAACCACGTCCGGTCCATCGACCTGCTGACCGCCGACGGCAAGGTCTCCACCATCGGCCCCAAGAAGAACGCCAAGCTCTTCTGGGCGACCGTGGGCGGCAACGGCCTGACCGGCATCATCCTGCGCGCCACCATCGAGATGGTGCCCACGGAGACGGCCTATTTCATCAACGACGGCGTGAAGACCACCACGCTGGACGAGACGATCGCCGCGCACAGCGACGGCAGCGAGGCCAACTACACCTATTCGAGCGCCTGGTTCGACGCGATGAACCCGGCGCCGAAACTGGGGCGCGCCTGCATCACTCGCGGCCGGCTGGCCAAGCTGGACGAGCTGCCCGCGAAGAAGCAGCGCAATCCGCTCAAGTTCGACGCCCCGCAGTTGCTGACGGTGCCGAACATCTTCCCGAGTTTCACCGCGAACAAGCTGACCCTCGGTTCGGTCGGCGAGGCGTACTACGCCATGGGCGGCAACTACACCGGCAAGATCCAGAACCTGACGCAGTTCTACCACCCGCTCGACATGATCGCGGAGTGGAATCGGGCGTACGGTCCGGCGGGATTCCTGCAGTACCAGTTCGTGGTGCCGACCGAGGCGGTCGAGGAATTCAAGAAGATCATCATCGATATCCAGGCGTCCGGGCACTACACCGCCCTGAACGTTTTCAAGCTGTTCGGCCCGGGTAATCCGGCGCCGTTGAGCTTCCCGATGCCGGGCTGGAACATCTGCGTGGACTTCCCGATTCGGCCGGGCCTCAACGAGCTCGTCACCGATCTGGACCGTCGCGTCATGGAATTCGGCGGCCGGCTCTACACCGCGAAGGACTCGCGCACCACCGCCGAGACCTTCCACACGATGTACCCCCGGATCGACGAGTGGATCAAGATCCGCCGAAGCGTCGATCCCACAGGCGTTTTCATGTCCGATATGGCACGAAGGCTGGAGCTTCAGTGATCAACGCGGTAGGCAATCCGCAGTCCATTCTGCTTCTCGGCGGTACCTCGGAGATCGGTCTGGCGATCGTCTCGGAGTACCTGAAGAAGGGGCCCGCCCGCATCATCCTGGCGGCGCTGCCGGGCGACCCGCTGCGCGAGGACTCCGTGCGCCAGATGAAGGACGCCGGTGCGAGCGAGGTGCAGGTCATCGACTTCGACGCCCTCGACACCGACAGCCACCCGGCCGTGATCGACGCGGCCTGGGCGTCCGGTGACGTGGACGTGGCCATCGTCGCGTTCGGCATCGACGGCGACGGCGAGGTCTTCTGGCAGGACCAGCGCAAGGCCGTCACCATGGTCGAGATCAACTACACCGCGGCGGTCTCCGTCGGCGTGCTGCTCGGCGCGAAGATGAAGGCGCAGGGCTACGGCCGCATCCTGGCCATGTCCTCGGTCGCCGGTGAGCGCGTGCGCCGCTTCAACTTCGTCTACGGCTCCACCAAGGCCGGACTCGACGGCTTCTACCTGGGCCTGGGCGAGGCGCTCGCGAAGTTCGGCCCGCGCGTGACGGTCATCCGCCCCGGCATGGTGCGCACCAAGCTCTCCGCGCACGCCAAGGAGAACGGACTCACGGTCAACAAGGAGGACGTCGCCGTCCTCGCGGTCGCGGCCTCGGAGAAGGGTAAGGAAATCGTCTGGGCCCCGGGCACTTTCCGGTACGTCATGATGATCCTGCGCCACGTCCCGCGCCCGATCTTCCGCAAGCTGCCGATCTAGCCGCACGCGCACCGGCACGAACGGACAACCGCCGCACCTTCACTCGAAGGTGCGGCGGTGTCGTTTCACCGGGCGGGCACACGAGCCCCGGTGACCATTAGGCTGACGCGCGGCGGCCGGTTGGGCGCCGGGCACGGTGACGAGGATCCGGAGGCGGAGTGCGAAACATCGAGCGACTGGCTGCTCACGGCACGCGGGTGCCCGACGCGAGTGGGGCGCGCCGATGAGCGCCGCCGAACCGGACGCCGCACCCGCCGCACCCGCGCCGGCAACCCCCGCCACCGCGCCGGCCCCCGGCCGCGGCACGGTCCTGACGCGGCTTGTCGGCAGCGCCCTCGGCGAGGCGATCCTGGCGATCGTCGTCGCGGGCGTCGTCGCCGGGATCGGCCTGTTCGCCTTCGGGCGGGTGCAGTGGCCCGCGTTCAACTCCTCCAACGTGACCCGGGCGCTGACCACCGTCGGGCAGGTGGCCGCGATAACCCTGCTGGTGATCGCGGTCGCGCTGATCCGCGCGCACCGCCGCCCGCTGCTCGCGAAAGTGCTGTCCTGGACCGGGCTTTCGGCCTTCGTCACGGTCACCCTCGGCATGCCGCTGGCCGCGACCAAGCTGTACCTGTTCGGGCTCTCGGTCGATCAGGAATTCCGCACCCAGTACCTGACGCGGCTGACCGACGCTGCGGCCCTGCGGGATATGAACTACGCCGACCTGCCGCCGTTCTATCCCGGCGGCTGGTTCTGGGTCGGCGGGCGCTTCGCCAACCTGACCGGCATGGACGGCTGGGCGGCGTTCAAGCCCTTCGCCATCATCGGGCTCGCGGTCGCGGCGGTGCTCGCACTCGTGCTGTGGTCCAAGCTGATTCGCGCGGACTGGGCGGTGCCGGTCGCGACCGCGGTCACCGCCATGACCCTGGCCTACGGCTCGCCCGAGGCCTACAGCGCGGTGCTCATCCTGCTGTTCGTGCCGGTGCTCGTGCTCGCGTGGGGCGCGCTGTACCGCCCGGCGGAACCGGCCGCGGCGACCGCGGGCGGCTGGGGCGCGGTCATCGGCACCGGGCTGTTCCTGGGGCTCGCGGCCACCTTCTACACCCTCTACCTGGGCGTGGCCGCCTTCGCCGTGACGCTGATGGCGCTGATCGCGATGGGCCTGGCCCTGCGCGAGCGCAAGGCCGGACTGCGGGCGGCGCGACGGCTGCCGCCGGAGAACCCGGTGCCCGGGGTGTGGCGCACGCTCACGCCGATCCTGGTCCGGCTGGTGACCATCGCCGTCATCGCGGGTCTGCTCGCGCTGACGGTGTGGCTGCCGTTCCTGCTCGACTTCCTGACCGGCAAGGTCTCCAGCGCCGGCGGTAGCGCCCTGCACTACCTGCCCGAGTCCGGCGCGGAACTGCCGCTGCCCATGTTCGAACTGTCCCTGCGCGGCGGTTTCTGCCTGCTCGGCGTCGTCTGGCTGGTGCTGCGCGCCGGCAGTTCACGCCGCGCCCAGGGCCTGGGCATCGGCGTGGTGGCCGTGTACCTGTGGTGCCTGCTGTCCATGGCGGCCACCGCCGCGGGCACCACCCTGCTGGCCTTCCGCCTCGAACCGATCCTGCTCGCCCTGCTGGCCGCGGCCGGATCCTTCGGCTTCGTCGAGGGCGTCCGGGCGCTCTACCAGGTACTGAACGAGCCCGCCCGGCTGCGACCGGCCGCCGCCGCGGTCGCCGTGCTCGGCGCGGTGGCCTTCGCCCAGCAGATCCCGCACGTGCTGGACGTGGAGATCACCACCGCCTACACCGACACCGACGGCGACGGCGTGCGCGCGGACAAGCGGCCGCCGTCCGCGGTCTCGCACTACGCGGCGGTGGACGCGGCGCTGCGCGAGCAGACCGGCCGCGCCCGCGACGAGAGCGTGCTGCTCACCGCGGACACGAGCTTCCTGGCCATCTACCCGTACTGGGGCTTCCAGGCGCTCACCTCGCACTACGCGAATCCGCTCGCGGACTTCCCGGCGCGCGCGGCCGAGATCAAGCGCTGGAGCACGCTGGGCTCGGCGCCGGAGTTGATCGCCGCGCTGGAAGTTTGCCCGTGGCGCGCACCGGACGCCTTCCTGTTCCGGCGCGCGGGCGACGAGTACACCCTGCGCCTGTCCGAGGACGTCTATCCGAACGATCCGAACGTCAAGCGGTACACCGTCGCGTTCCCCCGGACGCTGTTCGCGGACCCGCACTTCCGGGTCACCGATATCGGGCCTTTCACCCTCGTGGTGCGCCGATCCTGAGCGAACGGCCGAAATGTGGTGTAGCTCACGGCGAATCTCGATAAGAGGACGAGACAAGGCTCACTTATCCACAAAACCATGTCCGAATCTGGGGATACCGCCTCGTTTCTGTGGATAACTCATCCACTTGCCAGCGCAATCTCAGCCGAGCCCGGTAGCGTGAGCCGCTGATTGTGAAGGCAAGAGGAGTTTGCGCGTGGCACAGGGGTGGGCGAAGAGCCGAGCATCCGACGAGGAATCCGCAGTGGCAGTTCTGGATCGGCCCGCGCCGCGGCCGGTTCACCCGGAACTAACCCGGCCGCAGCGGGTCCTTCGCCGAATCCGGCTGGCGCGCACCGATCTGGTCGTCGCCACCGGTTATCTGGCGCTGTCGATCTTCGTGCTCGCCGGGCAGTGGCAGCATCCCCACAACGGCTACCTGATCAAGAGCGGTCAGGACCAGACCATGTGGGAGTGGTTCTTCGCGGTCACCGCGCACAAGATCTCGAACTTCGAGAATCCGCTCAGCACGCTGCTGCAGAACTATCCCGACGGCGTGAACATGATGGCCAACACCGCCATGTTCGGCGTCGGCGTCCCGCTGACGCCCGTCACGCTGCTGTTCGGGCCGACCGTCACCTTCGTCCTGGTGCTCACGCTCGGCCTGTTCGGCACCGCCTTCGCCTGGTACTGGCTGTTCTCGCGCGAGCTGGTGAGCTCCAAAGCCGCTGCGGCCGTTGGCGGTTTGTTCTGCGGCTTCGCCCCCGCCATGATCTCGCACGCCAACGCCCACCCGAATTTCGTGGTGCTCGCGCTGCTGCCGCTCATCGCCCTGCACATCATCAAAATGGCTCGCCGCGCGAACAATTCGCTCGAGGCCCGCAAGGCGCGGCGCCTGCGCGACGCGTTCGTGCTCGGCCTGCTGGTCGCCCTGCAGATCGCGCTCGGCGAGGAGCCGCTGCTCATCTTCGCCTTGGCCTTCGGCGTTTTCGCGCTCGTGTACTACCTGCACACCCCGCGCGCGATGCTGCGCGTCCTGCGCTCGCTCACCCCGACCGTGCTGCTGGCGGCCCTGATCACGGTGGCGCTCACCGAGATTCCGCTGTGGTGGCAGTTCTTCGGCCCGCAGTCGTATCGGATGATCGACCACGGTCCCATGGGCAACGACCTCAAGGCGCTGTTCCAGTTCCCGTCCGAATCCCTGGGCGGCATGGTCATGCCCGGGCAGAACGTGAGCATCAACCCCACCGAGGAGAACTCCTACTTCGGCTGGCCGCTGCTGCTGGTGATCACCGTGGCGGCCGTGCTGATGTGGCGCGAGCGCACGGTGCGGGCCGCGACCGCCGTCATCCTCGGATTCACCGCGCTCTCGCTGGGCTCGACCCTGATGTTCGGTAAGCACGACACCGGCTTCGCGCTGCCGTGGAAGTTCTTCGAGCGGGTCCCGCTGCTGAACTCGGTGCTGGAATCGCGTTTCACCATCGCCGCCGTGCCGGCGATCGCGCTGATCCTGACCTTCGCCACCCAGCGCGCCCTGGACTACTGGAAGATCTCGGTCACCGACTGGCGACCGCTGGCCTGGTTCGGCGCGCTGGCGTTCGCGCTGGTGCCGCTCGCCCCGACCATCCTCCCGGTGGTGGAACGCTCCCCCACCCCCGGCTTCTTCGCCGACGGCACCGTGCGCCAGTACGTTTCGGACGGTTCGGTGGTCATCGCGCCGCCGCCCACCCCGCCGGACGCCCGCGCCCTGCGCTGGCAGGCCGACGCCGACTTCACCTTCCCGCTGGCGGGCGGCTATTTCGTCGGGCCGACCGGGGTGGACAAGAAGGGCCGCTACGGTCCGGACGACCGGCCCACCGCCAGCCTGCTGATGAAGGCCCAGAAGACCAACCGGGTTCCGGTCATCGACCAGGCCGTGCGCGATCAGGCCCTGGCGGACCTGCGCTACTGGCAGGCCGACGTCGTGGTGCTGCCGCCCACCGAGAACAGCGACGCCCTGCGCTACACCGTCGATCAGCTGCTGGGCTTCCCGGCGCAGCGGGTGGACGGGGTCTGGCTGTGGGACGTGCGCGGACTCGTCTGATCTTCCTCCTCGCGTCGCGTCCGGGCGAGGCGCGCGGAGCCCGGACAATCCGGGGCTCGCGCGGGCGATCGTTCGCGAAGACAATCACCACGACCGTGTATCACTCGCGCCCGGTACCGTGAGCGGCTGATTCGAACGTGATTGTCAGAGGAGCTTGGACGCGTGGCACTGGGGTGGGCGACCGATCGGACCGTGAAAACCCGACCGGCGGTGGAGGATTCGACGCGCGACGCACCGGCGGATCCGCCCGGGCGAAGACGGCCGTCGCTCGCGCGGCGGCTGCGCGCCGCGCGCGCGGACGCCGCGGCCGGACTGGGATATCTGGCGCTGGCGGTGTTCGTTGTCGGCGACCTGTGGCGGAACACGGGCACCGGCTACCTGACCAAGAGTGATCAGGATCAGATCCTCTACGAGTGGTTCTACGCCCTCGGGGCGCACAACATCACCGACGGCGCGAGTCCGTTCTTCACGACGCTGCAGAACTATCCCGACGGCGTGAACCTCATGGCCAACACGCTCATGTACGGGTTCGGCGTGCCGTTCGCGCCGGTCACCCTGCTGTTCGGGCCGACGGTCACCTTCGTGCTCGCGCTCACCCTCGGCCTGTCCGGGACGGCGTTCGCCTGGTACTGGGTCTTCTCGCGCGAGCTGGTGAGCTCCAAGGCCGCCGCGGCCATCGGCGGCGCGTTCTGCGGGTTCTCGCCCGCCATGATCTCGCACACCAACGGCCACCCGAATTTCGTGTTCCTGGTGCTGCTTCCGTTCATCGCGCAGCGCGTCATCAAGATGGCACGGCCGGCGCAGGACGCCCCCGAGGCGGGCAGCGAGCGGCGGCCGCGCGACTCCATCGTGCTGGGATTGCTCGTCGCCCTGCAGCTTTCGCTCGGTGAGGAGCCGCTGCTCATCTTCGCGCTGACCTTCGCGGTCTTCGGCCTGGTCTACCTGCGCACCCGCGCGGCCATCGTCCGGACGGTGCGGGTCATCGCGCCGCCGGTGGGGCTCGCCGCGCTGATCACGTTGACGCTCACCGCGATTCCGCTCGGCTGGCAGTTCTTCGGACCGCAGTCGTACCGGTTCGTGGGCCTGGGCCGCGTGGGCAACGACATCCTGGCGCCGTTCCAGTTCTCCGCGGAATCGGCCGGCGCCGCCCTGTCGATCGGCCCGGACGTGGAAATCAATCCGACCGAACACAATTCGTACTTCGGCTGGCCGCTGATCCTGGTGCTGCTCGTGGCCACGGCGCTGCTGTGGCGCGAACGGATCGTGCGGGCCTGCCTGGTCGTCGCCGTGGTGTTCAGCGCGCTGTCGATGGGCATCGTGCTGTCCTTCGCGGGCAACTACACGATCATCCCCATGCCGTGGATCCTGTTCGGCTGGATTCCGCCGGTGAACGGGATCATCGAATCGCGCTTCGCCATGGCGGCCGTCCCCGCCATGGCCGTCGTCATGACCCTGGCCGGCCAGCGGGCGATCGACCACTGGCGCGCCGGCGGAACCCGGTGGCAGCCGATCGCCTGGTTCGCCGCGCTGGCGTGCGCGCTCGCGCCGATCGCGCCGACCATGCTGCCGGTGTCCGAGCGACCCCCGACGCCGGTCTTCTTCACCGACGGCACGGTGGACCGGTACCTGTCCGGCGGCGGCGTGATGTCGGTGCCGCCCGCCACCGCGATCGACACCCCCGCCCTGCAGTGGCAGGTCGACTCCGACTTCGCGTTCCCGCTCATCGGCGGCTACTTCGTCGGACCGGACGGCGCGGACCGTCGATCTCGGTACGGCGCCGACGAGCGGCCCACCTCGCGCCTGCTCACTCGCCTGGATCAACTCGAGAAGGTGCTGGGGTCGACGACCGTCCCGGTCATCGAGCAGGCCGATCGCGATCAGGCGGTCATCGACCTGCGGTACTGGAAAACCGATGTGCTGGTGATGGATCTGAACGAGGACAGCGCCACCCTGCGCGCCACCGTCGATCAGCTGCTCGGCTTCCCCGCGCGGCAGGTGGGCGGGGTCTGGCTCTGGGACGTGCGCCACCTCCGCTGATCCGCCCGCGCGGGCCGCGAAATCCGCACCGCCGGAGCGCGGGACGGCGGCCCGCGCACGGCGGGCGGACCGCCGGACCCCGTGATCGCTAGCATCGGGGATCGTGCGCGAAGACACCCGAGCGTTTCATCGCATCCGCCTCATCGCCGTGGTCTCCGGACTGCTGGGATTCCTGCTGGCGGTGCTGACCCCGATCCTGCCCGTGAAACAGGATCGGCCGACCCTGAATTGGCCACAGGGTGACGCGGTGAACGTGGCGGCGCCGCTGGTGTCGTACACCCCGCTCACGCTCGACGTGACCATCGGCTGCGAGGTGCTGCGCGAACGGCCCACCGGGACACTGTTCTCGACCGTCCCGGTGGAATCCGGGAAGGCCGTCGACAAGGGCCTGGTCGTGCGCGTGGACGCCCCCGCGGCCACGGCCGACGCGAACCCCGCGGTTCCGGCCGAGCGCACGATTTCGGTTCTGCTGCGCAACATTCCGCTGCTGTCCGCGCCCGTCGACGAGATCCAGAACTGTGGGGCGCTGACCCTGCACTCGGACGCGACCGAGACCCGCGCCGAGTTCGCCGGCGCCGCGCGCGCGGACGGAACCCCGTTCGCGGGCAAGGTCACCGGCGACATCCGGCCGCAGGTGGTCGGCATGTTCACCGATCTGCCGAAGGACCGGCTCGGCGCGTCGACCGCGCACGCGGAGATCGACGCGCGCTTCAGCAGCAGCCCGAGCTGGGTCAAGCGCATCGCCATCGCGGGCGCGGTGCTGTTCACGCTGATCGCCCTCGTCGCGCTGCACCTGCTCGACACCCGCGACGGCCGCAAGCCGCGCCGCTTCCTGCCCGCGCACTGGTGGCGTTTCCGGCTCGCCGACGGCGTGGTGCTGGGCACGCTGGTGCTCTGGCACATCATCGGGGCCAACACCTCCGACGACGGCTACATCCTGAACATGGCTCGGGCCTCGAAGGTTTCGGGCTACATGGCGAACTACTACCGCTGGTTCGGCGTCGCGGAGGCCCCCTTCGGCTGGCCGTACGAGGTACTGGTGTGGATGTCGCGCATCAGCGACTCCAGCCCGTGGATGCGGCTGCCGTCGCTGCTCGCCGGAATCGTGTGCTGGCTGGTCATCAGTCGCGAGGTGCTGCCGCGCCTGGGAGCGCGGGTGCGCCGCGACAACGTCGCGGTATGGACCGCCGGACTGGTGTTCCTGGCTGCCTGGATGCCGTACGACAACGGCCTGCGCCCCGAACCTCTCATCGCCGCGGGCGCGCTGCTGACCTGGTGCTCCATGGAACGCGCCATCGCCACCGGCAGGCTGCTGCCCGCCGCGGTCGGCGTGCTCATCGCCGCGTTCTCGCTCGCCGCCGGGCCGACCGGACTGATCTGCCTGGCCGCCTTGGTCGCCGGATCGCGGCCGGTGCTGCAGATCATCATCAAGCAGGCCAAGGGCACGGGCCCCGCGCTGCTGCGCTACGCCGCCCTGCTCGCACCCGGCGTCGCGGCCGGAACCCTGGTCCTGGTGGTCGTTTTCGCTGATCAGACGCTCGCCTCGGTCATGGAGGCCACCCGCGTCCGCACCGCCATCGGCCCCAACGTGGCGTGGTTCGACGAACGCACGCGCTGGGATTCGCTGCTCATGCTCTCCCCCGACGGCTCGCTGGCCCGGCGCTTCGGCATTCTCGCCATGCTGCTGAGCCTGGGCGTGTGCGTCATGGTCATGCTGCGCAAGAACGGCCGTATCCCGGGCACCTCGCGCGGGCCGTCCGCGCGCGTGCTCGGCATCGTGTTCATGTCGCTGTTCTTCATGATGTTCACCCCGACCAAGTGGACGCACCACTTCGGCGTATACGCCGGGCTGGCGGGTTCGGTGGCGGCGCTGGCCGCGGTCGCCGTTGGCGTCAACGGGATTCGCTCGCCGCGCAATCGCACGCTGTTCACCGCGGCGGTGTTCTTCCTGCTCGCCATGACTTTCACCGGACCCAACGGCTGGTGGTACGTCTCGAGCTACGGCGTCCCGTGGTTCGACAAGGCCCCGCTCATCGCGGGCAAGGGCTTCTCCACCCTGTTCCTGGGCCTGGCGATCCTGTGCCTGCTCATCGCCGCCTTCCAGCACTACCGCGAGCCGTACACGACGCCGAAACCGGTGCGCGGCTTCGACAAGTTCGCGAGCATGCCGCTCACCATCGCCGCGGCCGTCCTGGTGCTGTTCGAGGTCGCCTCGCTGGCCAAGGCCGCGGTCACCCAGTACCCGGCGTACTCGGTCGCCAAGTCCAATATCCGGGCCCTGGGCGGTGATTCGTGCGGGCTGGCCAACGACGTGCTGGTGGAGACGAACACGCGGGACTCGCTGCTGCGCCCCTGGACCGGCTCGGTCGCGGACGGATTGACCGCGGGGAACACCGCGGTGAACACCGGATTCACCCCCAACGGCGTGGCCACCGACCTCACCGCCGACGCCGAGGAGACCGTCACCGGCGGCGCCAACTCGGTGGACAAGGACTCGGACAACAAGACCACCAACACCACCGGCGCCGGCACCGGCGGCGGCACCAGCGCCGAGACCGGCGTCAACGGCAGCACCGTCACCCTGCCGTTCGACCTCGACCCCGCCACCACCCCCGTGCTCGGCAGCTACAGCGACGGCGACCAGGCCGTCGCCAAGCTGACCACCGGCTGGTACCGCCTGGACCTGTCCGGCGAGATGCGCGCGGACCCGGCCTACCGGGTACTCGCGATCACCGCCGCCGGCCGCATCAGGTCCGTCAACAAGGACGGCGTGGAGACCTACGGCCAGGACCTGTTCCTGGAGTACGGCACCCGCGCCGCCGACGGCAGCGTGACCGACACCGGCCGCCTGCGGCCCATCGACATCGGCCCCGCCCCGTCGTGGCGCAACCTGCGCGTGCCGCTGGATCAGATTCCGTTGGGCGCGAACGCCGTTCGCCTGGTAGCCAACGACGTGGACATCACCGAGCGTCAGTGGCTGGCCGTCACCCCGCCCCGCCTGCCGAAGCTGGAGACGCTGAACTCCGTTGTCGGCGAACAGGCCCCGGTCCTGGAGGACTGGCACGTCGGCCTGGCCTTCCCCTGCCAGCGGCCCTTCGACCACCACGACGGCGTGGCCGAGGTACCCGAATGGCGCATCCTGCCCGACCGCACCGGCTCGGACGCCTCCAACGCCTGGCAGGACGACATCGGCGGCGGCCCCCTCGGCTGGACCGGCCTGCTGCTGCGCGCCGAGACGATCCCGTCCTACCTGAACGACGACTGGTCCCGCGACTGGGGCTCCCTGGAGCGGTTCACCCCCTACGTCCCGGACGCGGTCCCGGCCGAGCTGCAGGTGAGCGTCGAAACCCGCACGGGCTTCGCAAAAGACGCACCGATCCGCGCGAAGTAGCCACGACAGATACCACCGCCCTCACCCGCCGACCCGAGCGTCGGCGGGTGGGTACCATCAGCAACCGTGCCCGACGCCTCCGCTGTCCTGAGCAAACCCGCTACGCCGCCGACGCCCGCGGCGACGCCGCGCGACTATCGCACCGCGAAGCTGATCGCGATCGTCGCGGGCGTGCTGGGAGCGCTGTTCGCGCTCGCGACCCCGTTCCTGCCGGTGAAACAGACGGTCGCGACGGTGCAGTGGCCGCAGCGCGGAACACTGGAGAGCATCGACGCCGCGCTCATGTCGCAGGTGCCGCTGGAACTCACGGCCACCATTCCCTGTGCGGCGGTGAACCAGCTCGATCCGCGCGGCGGCATCCTGCTGGCAACCGCACCGCCGCAGGGTAGCGGAGCGGACCTGCAGGGCTTGTTCGTCCGCGTGTCCGGCGAGAGCGTGGACGTGCTGGACCGCAACGCGGTCGTGGCAACCGCCCAGCGGTCGGAAATGGCGGACTGCACGCAGATCGTCATCACCTCCGACAACACCCGGACCTTCGCCGCGTTCGAGGGCCTGACCCGCACCGCGGAACGGGTCACCGCGAACGGCGGGCGCGAGAGCGTCACCGTCCCGGTCGAGGGCAGTCTGCTCGGTGACCTGCGCCCGCAGGTGGTCGGCGTCTTCACCGACATGAAGGGCGATGTGCCGCAGGGCCTTTCCTTCTCCATGACGGTGGACTCGCGGTTCTCCTCGACCCCGACCCTGCTCAAGCTGGCCGCCATCGTCGCGGCCGTGCTGCTGACCCTGCTGTCGCTGGGCGCGCTCGCCGCGCTGGACACCAGCGACGGCCGCGGGCACCGGCGCATCTTCCCCCGGCACTGGCTGAAGCCGACCTGGGCGGACGGCGGCATCATCGGCACGCTGCTGCTGTGGCATTTCGTGGGCGCCAACACCTCCGACGACGGCTACATCATGACCATGGTCCGGGCGGCCCCGCACGCCGGCTACATGGCCAACTACTTCCGCTGGTTCGGCGTCCCCGAGGCCCCGTTCGGCTGGTACTACTACGTCATCCAGGCCTTCTCCGAGATCTCCACGGCCAGCCCGGTCGTGCGCATCCCGGCGCTGCTGTGCGGCATCCTGTGCTGGCTGGTGATCAGCCGCGAGGTGGTCCCGCGCCTGGGCCGCGGCGTGGCGACCTCCAAGGTCGCGCTGTGGACCGGCGGCCTGGTCTTCCTGGCGTTCTGGCTGCCCTACTGCAACGGCCTGCGCTCGGAGCCGATCGTCGCGCTCGGCGCCCTGCTGACCTGGGTCTCCATCGAACGCGCCATCGCCACCGCGCGCCTGCTGCCCGCGGCGATCGCGGTGCTGGTCGCGGCGTTCACCCTGGCCGCCGCGCCGACCGGCCTCATGTGCGTGGCCGCGCTGCTCGCCGGTATCCGCCCGCTGGTCCGCATCGTGGTGCGCAGGCACGAGCAGTTCGGCACCACGGCGCTGCTGGCGCCCATCGCCGCCTCCGGATTACTGGTCCTGGTGGTCGTTTTCGGCGACCAGACCTTCTCCGGGATCATGGAGGCCAACCGCGTCCGGCAGGCGATCGGGCCGAATCTGGCCTGGTACGAAGACTATCTGCGCTACTACTACCTGTTCGTGGAGACCGTCGACGGCTCGCTCGCGCGCCGCTTCGCCTTCCTGCTCATGATCCTGTGCCTGATCACCACCATGCTGGTGCTGCTGCGCAGGCGGCAGGTGCCGGGCATCGCCTCCGCGCCGACCTGGCGGCTCATGGGCGTGGTCTTCGGAACCATCTTCTTCATGATGTTCAACCCGACCAAGTGGACGCACCACTTCGGCGCGTACGCGGGCATCGCGGGTTCGCTGGCGGCGGTGACGGCGGTCGCGGTGTCGGCCACCGCGCTGCGCTCGCGCAAGAACCGCTCGGTGTTCCTGGCCGGGTTGCTGTTCACCCTGGCCGTGGCGTTCTCCGGCATCAACGGCTACTGGTACGTCTCCAGCTACGGCGTGCCCTGGTACGACAAGCGGGTGTCGCTCAGCGGCTACCAGTCCAACACCCTCATGCTCATGCTGTTCGGCCTGGCCCTGGCCGTGGTGGCGTGGCAGTCGCTGCGCGAGGGCTACGCCAAGCCGATGGCGAACGGAAAGACCGCGCGCGGCAGGCGGATTCGGCGCTTCGCCGCTATCCCGCTGACCGTCATCGCGGCGCTCATGGTGGCGTTCGAAGTGCTGTCGCTGGTCAAGGGCGCGGTGTCGCAGTACCCCGCGTACTCCCTGGCCCGCTCGAACTTCGATGCGGTGGGCGGCAATTCGTGCGGCCTGGCCAACGACGTGCTGGTGGAGACCGACGTCAACGGCGGCAACCTCACCCCGATCATCGATCCGGCCAACCCGCCGGTGAACAACGACCCGCTCGCCGGAGCGAATCCGATCGGCTTCTCCCCCAACGGCATTCCGGAGAAGATCAGCGCGGACAACGTCGAGGTGAAGCCGGGCACCGGCAACACCGACACCCAGACCATCGGCCCCGCCTTCGAAGAGGGCGAGAGCGCGGGCACCGCCGGCGGCAAGGGCGCCGAGGGCGTCAACGGCAGCACCGCGGCGCTGCCGTTCGGCCTGGACCCCGCCACCACCCCGGTCATGGGCAGCTACCAGGACGGCGTGCAGCAGCCCGCCGAGATGAAGTCCAGCTGGTACCAGCTGCCCGCGCGCTCGGATGACACTCCGCTGGTGGTGATTTCGGCCGCCGGTCGCATCCTGTCCTTCGACGACACCGGCAACATGACCTACGGGCAGTCGCTGGTGGTCGAGTACGGCCATCGCGAGGCCGACGGCACCGTCACCGAACTCGGCTCCTACCTGCCGCGCGACATCGGGCCGGCCCCGTCGTGGCGCAACCTGCGGGTGCCGTTCTCGGCGCTGCCCGAGAACGCGGACGCCGTGCGCATCAACGCCAAGGACCCGATCCTGATCGGCGATCAGTGGCTGGCGTTCACCGCGCCGCGCGTGCCCAAGCTGCAGACGCTCAACAGCTACATCGGATCCACCCAGCCGGTGCTGCTGGACTGGGCGGTGGGCCTGCAGTTCCCGTGCCAGCGCCCGTTCGATCACCGCTACGGCGTGGCCGAGATGCCGAACTTCCGCATCCTGCCCGACCGCCCGCTGGCCATCAGCTCCACCAACACCTGGCAGGCGGCCGAGAACGGCGGCCCGCTCGGCTTCACCGAGATGCTGGCCAAGTCCAAGACCATCCCGACCTATCTGAACGACGACTGGGATCGGGACTGGGGTTCGCTGGAACAGTACGACCAGTACTACCCGGCCCAGCCCGCCGAGATCGAGACCTCGACGGCGACCCGGTCCGGCTTCTGGTCCCCGGGACAGCTCCGGGTCTCCTGACCCGCCGCGCCGGCCACCCGACCGGCGCGCCGACCCGGCGAACGGCCGCCCGCAACACGCGGGCGGCCGTTCTCGTTTCACCCGTCCCGGCCCCCGTTTCACCCGTCCTCACCGGGGAAACCCACCCGTTGTGAGTACGGGCGGAACCTACCGGGAAGATATAGCCATGGTGAATATTCAACTCGGCGATGTAGCGACCTGGTACGACGTACACGGTGACGGCGAACCGGTGGTCCTGCTGCACGGCGGGTTCGTGGATTCACGCATGTTCGCCCCCGCCATGCCCGCGCTGGTCGGCCGCTTCCGCGTGTACACCACCGACCGCCGCGGCCACGGCCACACCCCCGACGTCGACGGCCCGCTCACCTACGACGTGATGGCCGAGGATCTGGTCGCCTTCCTCGAGAAGGTGGTCGGCGAGCCCGCGCACCTGGTCGGGCACAGCGACGGCGCGATCGTCGCGCTGCTGGTCGCGCTGCGCCGCCCGGATCTGGTCCGCAAGCTGGTGCTGATCAGCGGCAACTTCCACCACATCGGCGTATTGCCCGGCGTCATGGACGGATTCGAGGATCCGGACACGCAGAAGTACCTGGCCGGACGCTACGGCGAGGTGTCACCGCACGGCGAAGGCCACTTCCCCGTCGTGGCCCGCAAGATGCTCGACATGGGCCGCACCGGGCCGACCCTGTCCCCCGAGGAGCTGCGCGACATCCCGCACCGCACCCTGGTCATGTCCGGCGACGACGACGCCGTCGCGCTGGAGCACACCATCGCCCTGTACCGGGCCATCCCCGATTCCGAACTCTCCATCACCCCCGCGACCTCGCACCTGCTGGTCATGGAGAAGCCGGCGCAGGTCTACGCGGAGATCGCCGAGTTCCTCGGCCAGGACCGGGCCCCGACGCGGCAGCCGATCCGCCGCGCGGAACCGGCGCATCGGTAGGTCTCACCCGCCGCGCGACGGCGCGGGCGCTGCTCTCGTCCGGCCGCGGTCTCGACCTCGGCCCGGCCCCATCCGGGTTCAGCCCGGGATGTGGGCCACCCATTCGTAGACCGGGAGGCTGCCCTCGGGGGTGTCCTCCCAGCGCGGGGTCACCTTGAACCGCTCGTAGCCGCCGCCGAACGCCACCCGCAACTCGATTCCCGGCGGCGTAATGGGGACGATGCGATGATCGAGCCCGTCAGGTCCGCCTTCGAGCAATGCCTTAGGTGAGCTACTCATAGCTGAAGGCTCTCACATGCGAGTCAACCGACCAATCGATTCGACGCAATCGGCGAGCCGCAAATCGGACACATCTCGCACCCCCGCGCGACCCGGATCCGCTCGGATCCGGGCGCCGCGGTCACCGCGTCAGAGCGGAAGAAGGTGGTGTTTGCGCGGGTTTCGAGCGATCTTCTTGTCGCGCAACAGCTGCAACGCCTTACGGATTTCCAGCCGGGTGGTGGCCGGGTCGATGACGGCGTCGATGTAGCCGCGCTCGGCCGCGACCCACGGCGTGGCGATGGTGGCGTTGTAGAAGGCGATCATCTGCCGGCGCATGGCGGCGCGCTGATCCTCGGGCGCGGCCTCCAGCGACTTGGCCCCGATCAGGCTGACCGCGCTCTCGGCGCCCATGACCGCGATGCGGGCGGTCGGCCAGGCCAGGTTCACGTCCGCACCGAGCTGCTTGGAACCCATGACCGCGTACCCGCCGCCGTAGGACTTGCGGATCACCACCGTCACCTTGGGCACCGTCGCCTCGACGAACGCGAAGATGAAGCGGCCGCCGCGTTTGATGACGCCGATCTTCTCCTGCTCGACGCCGGGCAGGAAGCCCGGGGTGTCGACGACGAAGACCAGCGGGATCTCGTACGCGTCGCAGAGCCGGACGAAGTGCGCGGCCTTGTCCGAGGCCCGCGCGTCGAGGGCGCCGGCGTAGACCAGGGGCTGATTGGCGACGACGCCGATGCTGCGCCCGTCGACACGGGCGAAGCCGCAGATGACATTTCGGCCCGCGGAGTCGCCGAACTCGTGGAACTCACCGTCGTCGAAGATGCGGATCAGGACGTCGTACATGTCGTAGCCGGCGTTGTCGGCGTCCGGGACGATGCCGTTGAGTTCCCGATCGGAGTCCGTGATGTCCGGCTCCAGACCGGGATTCACGATCGGTGGCAACTCCTGGCAGCTCGACGGCAGATACCCCAGGTACTGGCGCACCCATTCGAAGGCGGCCAGTTCGTCCTTGGCGACATGGTGGATGTTGCCGTAGTCGGCCTGGCTGCGCGCGCCGCCCAGTTCCTCGAGACTCACGTCCTCACCGGTGACCTCGCGAATCACCTTGGGACCGGTGACGAACATGTAGGCGGCCTCGGTGGCGACCACGACATCGGTGTTGATCGGCGCGTAGACCGCGCCGCCCGCGCAGCTGCCCAGGATCATGGAGATCTGCGGAACCAAGCCGGACAACGGTTCCTGCCGCCTGCCCAGTTCGGCGTACCAGGCCAGCGAGGTCACCGCCTCCTGCACCCGCGCGCCGCCGGAGTCGTTGATGCCGACCACCGGGCAACCCACCTTGGCGGCGAATTCCATGATGCCCGCGACCTTCCGGCCGAACATCTCCCCGACCGAACCGCCGTAGACGGTCTGGTCGTGGGAGAACACCGCCACCGGCCGGCCCTCGACGAGGCCGTGACCGGTGACGACGCCGTCGCCGTAGAGTGCGTCCTTTTCGCCCGGATTGCGAACCAGCGCACCGATTTCCACGAAGGTACCGGGATCCAGGAGCATGTTGATCCGGTCGCGAGCGGAAGGAATGTGCTTGCGCTCGCGCTTGGCGATTCCCGCTGCACCCGCCGGTTCCCTCGCGACTTCCAACTTCCGTCGCAGGTCAGCGAGTTTCTCGGCGGTAGTGCTCACAGGACTCCCTTCGGTAGAAACCTACTTTCGCAGAACCCGTTTCGCAGCGCGGCTATTTCGGCGTCGTGTCGACGGCCCCCAATTTCTTGGTCAGATCGGCGCCGATGGTCGCGATGCGCGGCTCGTCCACGATATCGATGTGGTCGCCGGGGATGTGAATGACCTCCAGATTCGGGATGTGCTCGCCCCAGCCGCCATTGGGCAGGCGCTCACCGAAACGTGGCTCCAGCTCGATGATTCCGTCGTGGTAGCGGTCCGCGAGGTAGAGCACCACGTGGCCGTCGTAGTGCTGCGGCGAGATCCGCTGCAGCTCACCGCTGTCGATGTACGAGCTGCGCTGGTGTTCGAGCACGCCGCCCGGAATGTCCACTCCGGCGAATTTGACCAGTTCCAGGACGATGTCGATCTGCTCGGCGTCCGAGGCCGCGGCCAATTCCTCGAGCTGCTCGTCGTCGAGTTCGCCCTCGAAGCCGTAGGTCTTCTTGGCGAAGTTCTGGAAACGCCGGACCCGGTTCACCCGCTCCTCCGGGGTGTCCAGGTGCGGCTGCGACGGCAGCGCCACGTCGATCAGGCCGACCTCGCGCACATCCGCGCCCTCGGCGCGCATGAGCTCGGCGACCTTCAGCGCGAACACGCCGCCCAGCGACCAGCCGTAGAGGAAGTACGGACCCTCGGGCTGCCGCTTGCGGATCTCCGGAATGTACTGGCGCGCACGCTCTTCGATGGAACCCTCGACGCGTTCGAAACCGTACATCGGGGTGCCCGCCGGCAGGCGCCGCAGCAGCGGCTCGTACACGAGGGTGTTGCCACCCGAGGCGTGGAAGACGAAGACCGGGATCGCGGTGGAACCGGCCTCCTTCGCGCGCAGGGTGCGCACGAAGCCCTCGACGTCGTCGCCGTGCTCCTGATAGGTGGCGACCAGGTCGGCCAGCTTCTCGATCGTCGTGCAGGCCCGCACCTCATCCGCGCTGACCTGCGCCTTGACCCGCTCCGAGAGCCGGGCCACCAGCTTGTCCATGGTGGCGTCGTCCAGCTCCGGCAGCGGGTTGAAGATGCCGCCCGCGGACTTGCCGGTCGCCAGCGCCCAGGTGCCGTACGCCAGGCGCTCGGCGCCGTTGCGCGGGGGCACGTTGTCCTTGTCGGTCTCCCCGACCGGCGGCGCGGCCTCGAAATCGGCTGCGGTGGCCGTGGATTCGGCCTCCGCCTCGGCCACGATCTCGGTCGCCTCGGCGATCACGTCCGACGCCTCGGCGTCGAGCCGGTCGGCCGCGGTCGGCAGCACCGCGAGCGGATCGGTGCCCGCCGCCATAGCCGCGCGCGCGGCGGCGACCAGATCGCCGTCGACCGAGATGTCCTCACCCGCGGCCTGCCGCGCGGCGATATCGGCCAGCTCCTCGCGATGCTCGATCGCGTAGCGCAGCACCTTGCCGACCTCGAGCAGGCTGGCGTCGCGCACCGCCTGCAACTGCAGCTGCGGAATATCGAACTCGTACTCCACCCGGTTCTTGATGCGCATGGCCATGAGCGAGTCCAGGCCGAGCTCCATCAGCGGGATCTCCATCGGCAGATCCTCGACCGCGTAACCCATCGACTCCGCGACGATGAGCGCCAGGCGCTGCTCGATGGTCTGGCGGCCGTTGGGATCCCAGCGATCACCGGCGGCCTCGACGACCTCCACCTCGGCGGCCGGAGCGGCGGCGAGGGCCGCGACCGGCTGTGCCACCACCGATTCCGGCAGCGGCGCGCCGGAGGCGACGACGGCGTCGAACAGCGCTGTGAAGGCGGCGCCCTGCTTGGCGTGCACCGCGACCGACGCGCCGCCCAGGTGCGGGGTCAGCGTGGTGGTCAGGGTGCCCGCGGCGGGCAGCGCCGCGTGCGCGACGGACGCGCCCACGGTCACCTCCGAGAGCACCTGCGCCGCAGCGGCTTTCACCAGCTCGGTCAGGTCGGTGACGGCCGCGGCCTGCACCTCCCAGACGTGGCGGCCGTCCGGCAGCGCCACGTGCGCGCCCGGAATCCGGCTGCTGCCCGAATCGGCGGCCAGCCCGACCTTGGGCCAGTACTGCTTGCGCAGGAACGCCGTACGCGGCACGTCGGCGTAGTCACCCGCGGGCACCAGCGACGGCAGA
This sequence comes from Nocardia sp. NPDC003693, assembly GCF_053981095.1. Lineage (NCBI taxonomy): Bacteria > Bacillati > Actinomycetota > Actinomycetes > Mycobacteriales > Nocardiaceae > Nocardia > Nocardia sp. NPDC003693. The sequence goes on along the minus strand of NZ_JBSFNO010000018.1, from coordinate 12,540 downwards.
TCCACCGCGTGGCCCTGCACGTACAGCTGCGCCAGCGCCGAGATGACCGCGGCGGACTCGTCTTCCTTGCGCTTGAGCGTCGGGATGAGCGCGGCGTTGTGCACGCCGGCCGCGAAGGTGGTGCCGAGCACCTGCATGAGCGCCACCGAGTTCGGCGCCAGCTCCAGGTAGGTGGTGATGCCCGAGTTCACCGCCTGCGCGATGGCATTGGTGAAGTACACCGAGCCGCGCATGTTGGTGACCCAGTAGTCCACGTCGTGCACCGGCGGGTTGCCCGCGCGGTAGACGGTCTCCTTGTGGACGGTGGAGTACAGATCGTGCTTCAGCACGGTCGGCTCCAGACCGGCCAGCTCGGCGGCCAATTCGCCGAGCAGCATGTCCATCTGCGAGGTATGGCCCGCGCCGCGGGTCTGCAGCACGCGCGCGAACTTGCCCTCGGCCTCGGCGCGCGCCACGATCGCGTGCACCTGATCCGGCGGACCGCCGATGACGGTGTTGGTCGGCGCGGCGTAGACCGCGACCTCGATGTCCGGGTAGTCCACCAGGATCTCGGCGATGGCCTCGGCCGAGTACTCGACCAGCGCCATGTTGCGCACCTGGTCGTCGGTGATCATGGCCTCGCCCTCGGCCATCAGCCGCGAACGGGCGCAGATGACGCGGACCGCGTCCTCCAGGGTCAGGCCGCCGGAGATGTACGCGCCCGCGACCTCGCCCTGCGAATGGCCCACGATGCCCGCGGGTTCCGCGCCGTGCGCGCGAAGCACCGCGTTCAGGCCGAGCTGGATGGTGAAGGTGCCGACCTGGCCGGTGCCGATGTCCCAATCCTGCTCGTCGTCCAGGATCATCTCGCGCACCGAGTAGCCGGCCTCGTCCAGCACGTACTCGTCGACCTCGTCGACGGTCTTACGGAAGATCGAGTTCTCGTTGTAGAGCTGCTTGCCCATCTTGCGGTGCTGGGCGCCGAAACCGGCCATGACCCAGAGCGCGCCGCGGGCGGCGGGAGCGTCGGCGGTGTACACGCCGGTGCCCGGCTTGCCCTCGGCGATGGCGCGCAGGCCGGCGACGGCCTCCTCGTGCGTCTTGGCCACCACCACGCCGCGCGAACGGCCGTGGTTGCGCTTGGCCAGCGACCGGGCCACGTCCGCCAGCGGAGTCGCCTGTCCGGCTTCGCTTTCCAGCCAGTCGGCCAGATCGGCGGCGGCGCGGCGGCGGCGCGACGGCAGGTACGCCGAGACCGGCAGGATCAGCGGCAGCGGCTCGTCGCGGTCGGCCCATTCCGGTTCCGGCGCGGCGGCTTCGGCGACGATGTGCTCGGCCTCGGAGATCACGTCGGTGTTCTCGTTGTCGAGATCGACCGGCGCGGGCGCGGCGGCGTCGGTCGCGGGAACGACCGGGGTCTGCACGTACTCCTGCACGACGATGTGCGCGTTGGTGCCGCCGAAACCGAAGCCGGAGACGCCGACGGTGGCCTTGCCGCTGTAGCGCGGGAACTCGGTCGGCTGCTCGACGACCTTGAGATGCGCGGTGTCCCACGGGATGTACGGGTTGGGCCCGGCGTACCCGAGGTTCGGCGGAATCACGTTGTGCTGCAGCGACATGATGACCTTGGCCAGCGCCGCGGCGCCGGCGCCGGACTCCAGGTGCCCGAAGTTGGTCTTGGCCGAGCCCAGCAGCGCGGGCTTGTCGTCGTCGCGGCCGCGGCCGATCACCCGGCCGAGCGCGTCGGCCTCGATCGGATCGCCGATCAGCGTGCCGGTGCCGTGCGCCTCGATGTAATCGACGCTGGACGGGGCGATTCCGGCGTCGCGGTAGGCCCGGCGCAGCACCTCGGCCTGCGCGTCCGGGTTCGGCGCGAGCATGCCGTTGGAGCGGCCGTCGTTGTTGACCGCCGAGCCCTTGATGACCGCGTACACGGTGTCGCCGTCGCGTTCGGCGTCGGCCAGGCGCTTGAGCACCAGCAGCGCACCGCCCTCGGCGCGGACCATACCGTCCGCGTCGGACGAGAACGCCTTGATGTGACCGTCCTTGGCCACACCGCCGTTGGCGTCGAAGCCCAGCGTCGCCATCGGCGCGACCAGCGCGTTCACGCCGCCGGCCAGCGCCAGATCGGCTTCACCGCTGCGCAGCGCGCGCACCGCGTCGTGCACCGCGACCAGCGAGGACGAGCACGCGGTGTCGATGGCCACCGACGGGCCGCGGAAGTCGAAGAAGTACGAGGTGCGGTTGGCGATGATCGACGAAACCGAGCCCATGATCCCGTAGGCCTCGGCCGAGAGCGGGGTCTTGTCCTGCTCGGTGTTGCCGACGCTCATCGCGGCGATGAGCATGAACTCGTTGCCCGAGGAGCCGACGTACACGCCGACCGGCTCGCCCTTGAGGGTGTTCGCCGGAATCCTCGCGTGCTCCAGCGCTTCCCAGGTGAGTTCCATGGTGAGCCGCTGCTGCGGATCCATGCGCTCGACCTCGACCGGCGAGGTGGCGAAGAATTCGGCGTCGAAGCCCTTGATGACCTCTTGGTCGAGGTAGCCGCCCTTGGTGTTCGCGTTCGCGACGGCCTCGGCCGCGCGCGGATCGGTCAGGAACTCCGACCAGCGACCCTCGGGTAGATCGCGGATGCCGTCACCGCGGTTGATGAGGAAATCCCAGGTGGATTCGGGCGTATCGCCCGCACCCGGCAGGCGGGTGGACAACCCGACGATGGCGATGTCGTGCGCCTCGTCCGGGGTGTAGCCCGCGGTGTAGAACGAGTCGTCGGCCGACTCGGCCGGAAGATCCGGTTCCCCGTTGATGATTCGCTCGGCGAGCGAGGCGATCGTCGGGTGCTGATAGACGATGGTCGCGTTGAGGATGACGCCCGTCAGTTCCTCGATGTCACCGCCGAGCGCGAGCGCGTCCCGCGACGCCAGGCCGAACTCCTCCATGGGACGGTCCACGGTGATCTGCTCGAGCGGCTGCCCGGTCGCGTCGGCGACCCATTTGCGCAACCACTCCCGCAACTCCGCCACCGTCATATCGGCGCCGGTGGGAGCCGCTTTCGCGGCCGCGTCAGCGGGCACCGCCGGAGCGTTGTCGGTCGTCTGGGTGGGGGACGTGCCCTCGTTCTCAGCCATCAGTTCCTCAAGCTACCTGTCTGCTCACGGTGTGCGGCGGTGTATCGGCGGTGATTGTCCTTCGAGAACCTCACCGGGCGAAGCGGCGGGGCTCCAAGCATGAATGGCGCGGACCATATCGCGGTCCGCGCCACTTCACGTTAGTTGCTCCGACTCACTCCTCGTCTGGAGCATCGGGGAAAGCCTGCTGCGTGTAACCACCGCGCAGTGTGCCCTCCAGATAAGCGGCCTTGCACGCGGCGCGCGCGATCTTGCCGCTGGAGGTACGCGGAATCGAACCCGCGGGCACCAGCAGAATGTCCCGCGCCGTCACACCGTGCCGGGACGAGAGCGCACCGCGCACCGCGTCCGCGATCGGCTGCGGATCGGCCTTACCGGCGCCCGGGCCACGCTCGGCCACGATGACCAGCTGCTCGGAACCGTTGTCCGGGTCGTAGGGCAGACCCGAATGGCTGTCCTGCGCAAAGACTTCGGCGGGCAGCTGATTGGCGGGCACCGAGAACGCGGCGATGAAGCCGGGGCGCAGCTGGGTGGAGGCCTCCTGCGCGGAGAACTCCAGATCCTGCGGGTAGTGGTTGCGGCCGTCCACGATCACCAGGTCCTTGACGCGACCGGTGATGTAGAGCTCGCCGTCCACGTACACGCCGTAGTCGCCGGTGCGCAGCCAATTGCCGTCGGCCGGAACGCCCTCGGCGTGCGAACCCGCGGCGACCCGGTTGACGATCCGGTTCCGGAAGGTCTTCTGGGTCTCCTCGGCGCGACCCCAGTAGCCGATGCCGACGTTGTTGCCGTGCAGCCAGATCTCACCGACCCGGCCCTCGGGCAGCTCGGTCGCGCCCTCGGGGGAATCGACCGAGGCCGGATCCACGATGGCGCCCCACTGCGAGACCGCCACGTACCCGCAGGAGACCTGCGCGATGGAGTTCGGCGTGCCCTGTTCGACCTTCACGATCCGGCCGGCGTTGAGCTCGGTGCGGTCCACGTAGATGACCTTGGCCTCGTCCTCGTGCCGGGTGGCCGAGACGAACAGCGTGGCCTCGGCCATGCCGTAGCAGGGCTTGATGGCCGTCTTGGGCAGGCCGTACGGGGCGAACGCCTCGTTGAACTTCTTCATCGAACCGGTGGTCACCGGCTCGGAGCCGTTGATCAGGCCGAGCACGTTGGACAGGTCCAGTGACTCGCCCGGCTTGGGCACCGCGCGCGCGGCGGCGTGCTCGAAGGCGAAGTTCGGTGCGGCGGCGAAGGTTCCGGCGCCGTCGGACACCGCGGCCAGTTCCTGGATCCAGCGCGAGGGACGGCGCACGAACGCCGACGGCGACATGATGGTGATGTACTTGCCGCCGACCGCGGGCAGGATCACCGTGAGCAGGCCCATGTCGTGGTACAGCGGCAGCCAGGTGACGCCGCGCGAATTCCAGTTCAGGTCCAGCGCGTTCACCATCTGCAGCACGTTGGTCCCGACACCACGATGGGTGATCTCCACACCCGCCGGGGTGCGTGTCGAACCGGAGGTGTACTGCAGGTACGCGATATCGTCTACCGCGATGTCGGGGCGGATCCAGGATTCGCCCACGCTGTCGGGGATCGCGTCCACGGCGATGATGCGGGGACGCTGGGCCGCGGGCAGCGCACGGAAGAACTGGCGGACACCGGCGGCCGAGGAGCTGGCCGTCAGGATCGCCGCAGGCGTGCAGTCGCCGAGCACCGCGTGCAGGCGATCGGTGTGGCCCGGCTCGTCCGGATCGAACAACGGCACCGAGATGGTGCCCGCGTAGATCGCCGCGAAGAAGGAGATGACGTAATCCAGCCCCTGCGGGGCCAGGATCGCGACCCGATCGCCGCGCTTGGTCACCTGCTGCAGTCTGGCGGCCACCGCGCGCAGCCGAGTGCCGAACTGACTCCAGGTGAGGTCCTGGTACACGCCGTCGCGCTCACGGGAGTAGTCGATGTAGCGGTAAGCCAGATCGTTCGCGTCATTCCCGGCTGTGTGCTTCTCGACGTAGTCGACGAGGGTGCGCCCCTCGGGAATCGTGATGTTCCCCGTTTCGTCGAGGTAATCGTCGAAAGTCTCGTCCATTCCTTCTTCTCCTCCGAGGCACACGCGACATGGGCGGCGACGATGCCGCTGTTGCCTGTGTGGGGCCCCGACTTTTCGCCCGCGGGGAGCTCTTGCGAGAGCCGACCTGCAGAATTCTGTTGCGGTCTGCGCGGTGACCGTCTATTGGCTAGATGTACTCAAACCAGGGTCATGTTACAGAGCGGCCACCCTGCCATGCTCCGGAGCGGCCAAACATATCCCAGCTCACTCGGCCTCCGCACACGGGATCACCGGCGCGAATGTCGATGTTTGGGTGGGCGATGTTCACACACGATGGCATGGATGTGAGTTGCCGCACCCGACGGACCCGGACGACGGTCCCGGCTGATGTGCCGACCGCCACAGCCGGCGAAGACAGAGGAGTTGCACACGCCGAGCACCTTCGGGCGAGTCCCGGCCTCGGCGTGTCCGCTGCTTTCTTCCAGCCCGGAGCGGTCGCCGTAGGCGGTACGGCGGCGACTGCTCTCATGAACACCTTGCTCCTGGCTGGCCGGATTCTGCTGCGGCGCCGCGCAAGCCAGGCACCGCAATCTGGTGCACTCTACAACGTGACCCCGAAACTAGGGGGTCGGCTGTATTTAATTTGCCTCCACCTCACGCCGGCTGCTCGCGGACGTCGTGACCCACCCCAATCACGGGGTTCGCGGCCCGCTCGGTTCGGGATCGGCGCAGCGGACCGGGGCGGAACCGGTTCTAGGAATGCGGCGGGTGCGGAGCGTTCTCGATCAGGCCGCTCGCCCAGTTCACCGTCCAGGTCGTCGCGGTGTTGCCCGCGTCGTCGACGACGAAGCCCGCGTAGAGGCTGTGCACCGGATTCCCGGCGGCCTTCACCAGGGTGCCGACGCTGGCCATGATGTTCAGCGGGTTCAGGGCCTGTTTGGGTGCGTCGCAGATGAGATCGCCCGGGGAGCACATGGTGAAGGACCGGTCGGCGAGCGCGCCGAAGCCCGCGCGCGGTCCGGTCATGGTGATGCCGGGGACGTTCAGGCCGCGCAGGGCGACCTCCGCGCCGACGCCGGGCGGCGAGACGCCGATCTCGGTCGGCTGTCCGGCCCCCTGATCACGGCGCCCGTCGGCGATGACGGTCACGCCGAGCACCCGGTCCGCCGGGACGGGCCCGTCGCCCGCGCCGATCTGGGCGGCGACATCGCCCGCGATGACCGCGCCCTGGGAGAAACCGACGATCACATAGCTGGTCAGCGGGCAGGCCGAATACGTCTCGGCCAGCTTCTCGGTGGCCTTGCGGGTGCCCTCGGACCGCGAGTTGTTGTAGGACTGCTGGCCGTCCGGCGGCAGCGCGACGGGATTGGAGAACTGCGCCACGTACGGGACGGTGTAGACCTCCAGCCGGTTGTCCGGGAACTTCTCCCGGACCGGGTTGGAGATGTTGAGCATGAGCGACGCCGGATTCGCGGACGGGTTGTACGGATCGTCGGTGCTACTGGACTCCCAGGTACCGGGCACCGACAGGAACAGCACGTCCGGGCAGCTCTCGGGCTGCGAGGTCGGCGGCGTCGGGCCGGGCGGCTTGGGTCCGGGCACCTTCAGCCGGCCCGCCAGCAGGTACCACAGCAGCAGCACCACGATGATCACCAGGACGATCGCGGCGATGAGCAGCAGGCACCCCTTCGGGGCGGACCGGCCTCCGGAACGGCGTCGCGACATCACTTGTCGCAGTAGCTGGCCGCGGCGACTTCGTAGTAGATCTTGCCCGCCTGCTCCACCGACATCTTCGACTCGTCGAAGCCGGGATCCGAGCCCGCGATGGCGGTCACGTAGGTGATGATCTGGTCCTCGGGCGCGCCCTGGGCCTTGCCCTGGCACACCAGGTTGCCCGCGGTGAGCGCGATGTCGGAGGCGGCCGGGTTGATGCCGCGCTTCTTCAGCTCGTCGAGGAAGGTCTTGTCGCGATCCCCCAGCGGCGCGGCATTGCTCGGGGTGGTGATGAACTCGCTCGGCACCGGCGCGGGCCGTTCGACCACCGTGCTGGAGGGGTCGCCCTCGGGCGCGGGCGCGGCCTCGGAGCCGGGGGTCTCGGCGCCGGGCGTGGTAGCCGCGGTGGTCTTGGCCGTGGTCGGGGTCAGAGTGGGCGTGCTCGTCGCCGTCGAATCGTTGTCACCACAGGCGGCGAGCAGCCCGGTGGCGGCGAAAGCGAGAACGACGCCGAGAACCTTGCCACGGGTCCGATGCATTTATTCGTTTCCTTGATCTGTCTGCGGGCACCAGGTCGGCCCCCACATTAGCGGCGACCTCTGCCGACGTCGCTGACTCGGAGCCGAACCTCATGCACTTCTAAGAGAAAATCCGCCCGCTGCACCCCGCCCCAACAGGTCAGTTGGGGCGCACCTCCGGGCCGAGGGCCGGAATCGGCAGCGGAAAGCCCTCTGCCGGTTCCAGGCCGCGCGGCTCGGTCGTGGTGGGCGCCGCGGCGGGCCCGGGCTGCGCGTCCGCGGGCCGATCCGCGCGAGCCGGCTGCGCGCCGGGCGGTACCGCCGCGGGTGCGGCCGGATCCGGCGCGGCCACGACCGGCTTGGTGTCGACCGGACCGCCGACGGGCCTGCCGTCCAGCGAGTAGACCTGCGCGCGGTCACCCTGCACCAGGATCGAACCGCCCTGGAAGGCCTGCTGGGCGCCCGCCGCCGTGATGCCCTCGTCGCCGATCGGGAAGCCGAGCGGACCGTTCTCGAATCCCTGTGCGCCCCACGCGTGCATGATCGGGCCGTTGCGCACGCCCCACGCGCCGGACAGCGGACTCCAGTAGATGTTGCCGCCCTCGAAGGCGACGTACCGGCCGAGATCGCGCAGCGGTTGCTCGGCGCCCATCGGGAAGCCGAACGCGCTGTTCTCGAAACCGATCTGGGCGTACCTGCCCAGAATCAGCCCCTGCAGCAGATGCGCGCCGGTCTTCGGGCTGAAGTAGATGGGCCCGTGCTCGAAGCCCTGGACCACGCCGTCCCGGTTCGGGGTGCGCAGTTCCGGTCCGTTCGGGTACCCGGCCGGACCGCCCTCGAAGCCCTGCCTGGCCCACTCGTCCAGGATCGCGCCGCGCACCATCTGCGCGCCGGTCTGCGGGGTCCAGTAGATGGATCCGTTCTGGAAGCGCTGCCAGCGGCCGCGGCCGTCGGGCAGCGCTTCCTCACCGCCGGTGGGGAATCCGAGCCCGCTGCCGGACCCGTTCAGACCGGCGAAGGTGCCGCTGATGGCGCCGCCGACGGCCTGGGCCCCGGTGGCCGGGGAGAAGTAGACCTGGCCGTTGCGGAAGTCCTGCGCCACGCCGTTGGCGACCGCGTACTCCGCGGTCAGGCAGTCGCCGAGCCAGTTGTTCGCCTGTGCCGCACCGGCTATCGCGCCGCCGAGCTTGCAGTCGGTGGCGGTGCCGTCCACGCCGAGCGCGGCGGCGGTCTGCGCCCAGGACTGCCGCATCTCGAAATCCCAGTAGGGCCAGGTGTGCGTGCCCGAGGGACGGTAGCTCACCTGCACCGGGATGTTGAGCTTGTTCAGCTTGGACACGAAGTTCTGAGAGCTCAAGCGGGACAGCACTTCCAGGCCCATACCGGCGTAATTACTGGTGAGCCCGGGAATGTCGCCGGGCGGATCCGTGGCGCCCGCGGTGCCGCTGCCGCTGGAGATGTAGAGGCCGGTGCCCTTCAGCTGCTCGGCGAGCTCGTACGGGTCGTGTGCCTTCCACTCCGGGCTGCTCGGCGGGCCGAACATCGCGTTGGAGTCGAAGCCGCCGGAATCCTTCATCGCGAAATTGACCATCTGCGGCATGCCGAGGGTGGTCAGGGTGAGGAATCCCGAGTAGGAGGCGGCGTGCCGGACCCAGCCGGGATTGCGCGCGGCCAGCATCATGGCGGCGGTGCCGCCCATCGAGAGACCGGACACCGCACGCGAACTCGTGGCGCGCCACTGACTCTCCAGCAGCGGCGGCAGTTCCTTGGTGAGGAAGGTCTCCCACTTGTAGTTGTGGCCGTTGTCCGGTTGCAGCCAGTCGGTGTAGAAGCTGGACTGGCCGCCGATCGGCAGCACCACGGTGACGTTCTTGTCGGCGAAGAAGCCCGCCGCGCCCGCCTCCTTGGTCCAGCCGTTCTCCTCGTTGGTGGCACGCAGGCCGTCCAGCATGAACATGACCGGGAATTTGGCGTCCGGGCGGGATCGCCAATCACGGGCCAGCAACAGCTGAACCTGGACGGGCGTGCCGGAGGCGGGCGAATTCACCCACAACGCCACCCGGCGATCACCCAGCCACACGACTTTCTGGACCGTCGCCGGACCGGATTCCACGGGAGCATCGGGTTCGGCCGCAGCCGGACCCAGCCCCGCGAAAGATCCCGCGACCATGGTGAAAACCAAGGTCGCGGCTCTTGTCACCCAGCGTCGGCGCGCTCGCTTCGTCCCACGAACAACTCCAGCCACACAATTGTTGTACCCCTGATTACCCGCGCGGCCGGGAAGACGCGCGGGTAATCAGGAGCATTCAGCTAACTATTGGTTTTGTTCGTCCGAATCTGCGGGCCGGCGGTCCGGTTAAACACCCAGGGCGCGCAGAATATCCGGCCGGGCGCTGGCGAGTTCGTCCTGCCAATAACCCCACGAATGGGTGCCCTTGCCCGGGGTGCTGTAGTGCGCGTCGATGCCGAGCTGCTTCAGCCGGGACATGAACGCGACCGTGGACACCATCGACAGCGCCTCCAGGCCCACGGCATTGACGGTGTCGAAGGTGGTCCTGTCCTCCCGGTCGTCGTACGGACCGGGCAGGCCGGACGCCGCCGACACGTACATCGGCAGGCCGCGCAGCTGCGGCGCGAAGACGAAGGGGTCCATGCGCAGCCACGCCGGACTCCACGGCCACGCCATCGAGTCCACGTTGAAGCGCCCGGCGCTGAGCATCGCCAGGCGAATGGCCTCGCGCATACCGGGGGCGGAGATGTTGAGGTAGCCGGAGAACGAGGACGCGTGCTTGAACTGGTCGCGGTGGTAGGCCGCGAGCGCGAGCGCCGCCGATCCGCCCATGGACAGCCCGGCCACCGCGTTGCGGGTGCGCGAGACGCCGTGTCCCTCCAGGAAAGCGGGCAGCTCCTCGGACAGGAACGTCTCCCACTTGTAGGTGAACTTCTGCCCGTTCGTGCCCGAGGGCGCACGCCAATCCGAGTAGAAGCTGGACTGTCCGCCGACCGGCATCACCAGCGTCACATCGTCGTCGATGAACTGCTTGAGCGCGTCGGTCTCGAAGGACCAGGCGTTGAAGTCGTCCCGCGCGCGCAGGCCGTCGAGCAGGTACAGCGCCGCGTCGCCGCCGCGCGCGGCCCACTGCACCTGCACCTTCACCGGGCCCATGCTCGAGGGCACCATGAATTCCTGGAAACGCGGGCGCGCCGGCGGTTCCGGGGGCGCGGGATCACCCGCGGCCGCCGGGGCGGGCGCGGCGGCGGGCGCCGCCGGGGCCGGGTCGGCGACGGGCTGCGGATCGGCCGCGGGCTTCGGGTCGGCGGCCGGCGCCGCGTCCTCGCCGCCCTCGGGTGCGCGCAGCAGCGGCGCGGGGGCGGCCGCGGCCGAACCCGAGAAGCCAGGCAGCCCAGCGACTCCCGGTAAGACCGTCGCCCCGGGCAGTACCACCGCGGCGGCCGCGACCGTCAGCACGCGTCGCCAGTGACGCGCCCTGTCGTGACGAACCGAATCGAGCTCTGGAACCGAACGTGGGCATGACGGGCCCTGTGCTGCCATCAGAATTGTGCTCCTGAACCGCAAGGGGGAACGACACCAAACGTGACTGGCGTCACGGACATCGGAGCACATTACCGGTGCGCACCCGGTTGCTGGCAAGTATCTCGTTCAGCTGGCGTGTATTTCGGTCTTTCCCTCTCGGAAGACGATGTAGCCGCGCTGGAAATTCTGCCGCACGCCGCCCGGAATGGGAGTTTCGTCGCTTATTGGAAAACCAAGCGTGCCACCGGGTCCCGCCGCGCCCTGGTACGCGCCGCCGATCGATCCGCCCACCGCGTGCGCTCCGCCGGCTTCGGACCAGAACACCCGGCCGCCCCGGAAATCCTGTGCCGCACCCCCGGCCAGCGCGAACTCCCGGGTCACGCAGTCACCCAGCCAGTTCTTCGACAGTGCCACGGGCGCGATCTCGCCCGCGGTCGCACAGCCCGGCGCGTCCTGCACCCCGAGCGCGGCCGCGGCCTGCGGCCAGGACTGCCGCATCTCGAAATCCCAATACGGCCAGGAATGCGTTCCGGACGGTCGATAATTCACCTGAATCGGAATGCTCAATTTATTGAGCTTTGCTACGAATTGCCGGGCGGAGAAACGCGCGATAACTTCCAGCGCCATACCCGTCCAATCGGTGCTCACCCCGGGAATGCCGTGCGGTATGTCCCGCGCCCCGGCGAGCCCGCTGCCGGTGGAGACGTACAGGCTCACGCCCTTGAGCCGTTCGGCCAGCGCGTACGGATCGTGCGCGGCCCATTCGAGGTCGGTGACCGGGCCCCACATGTTCTCCGAGTCGTAGCCGCCGGCCTCGCGCATGGTGTAGCGGATCGCCTGCGGCATACCGAGAGTGGTCGTGGTCAGCACGCCGGAGAAGGAACCGGCGAAGCGCACGAAGCCGGGATTGCGCGCGGCCAGGGTCATGGTGGCGCTGCCGCCGAGGGCGGCGCCGAGCATGCCGCGCACGCCGTTCGTCCGCCACGAGCGCTCCAGCAGCGGCGGCAGTTCCTTGGTGAGGAAGGTCTCCCACCGATAGGTCCTGCCGCGGTCGGGTCTTCGCCAGTTCGTGTACCAGCTCGACTGCCCGCCCACCGGCAACACGACCGTGATGTTCTTGTCCGCGTAGAACTTCTGCGCCCCGGCGTCCCTGGTCCACCCGCTCTCGTCGTCGCTCGCCCAGCGTCCGTCGAGCAGGAAAAGCGCTGGAAATCGACTGTCCGGCTGGATGTTCCAGTCCCGTGCGAGCAGCAGCTGCACCTGAATCCGAGTGCCCATGGCCGGCGAGTCCACCCACAGCGCGACCCGTCTCTCGGTCAGCCACACCACATTCCGTATCTCGGGCGCGTTCGGCGCGGCGGCCACCGCGCCGCCCGTCACCAGGACCGACGCGGCCACCGCGAGCGCCATCAGTCCGCCGCGCCCGCGCCTCCCCCTACCACCACTTGCCACACGTGTCACAGAAGGTTTCTACCGCGCCAATGCCTTTCGCGGGAATTCACGACAAAAGAACCGGCCGCCCTCTCCGGGGCCCGACAGCCGTGCTCCACACGCCGGTGCTGGTGACCGCCGGATTCGGCGGCGGGTCCAGCGAGAGCCGCAGTTTGGGCATCGGGTCGAGCCGAT